>CANQUY010000005.1 GCA_947627125.1 uncultured Clostridia bacterium | reverse complement strand
TATACGGACACCTTGCGGCGAGATGCTTCGGTACAGCTTCCGTAAACTGCGTTCGGCTCACATTCTCAGCATGACGCCGCACACGGCTCTTGGCTTTCTTGCATGACGCCGCACACACCCCTTGGCTCCCCTGCATGGCCCGCCACAGGCCTCCGTTGGTTTTATGGGATCCTTCGCTACGCTCAGGATGAGCGCGCGGGTCAGGATGAGCGCGCGAGGCACGGCGACGAGGTCAGGATGAGCGGCGGGAGTACTCACATCCGCAGTAGTTTTGGCGATATAAGTTGTATTTTTTGGAGAGTTCAATGGAACGGAGGTATCCGTTCCTCTTTTTAAAATCGGAGGGAAGATATCTCACTCCGTACTTCTCCTCAAGCGCAAAGCCGATCGCGTTCAACGCCTCGCCGTCCTTGAGGGGAGAAACGGTGAGCGTCGTGCCGAAAAAGTCATATCCCCCCTTTCGGGCCTCCTGCGCCGTGCGTTCGAGCCGCAGCAAGTAGCACCGCTTGCACCGTGCGCCCCCCTCGGGCTCCCCTTCGTACCCCTTGGCGATCTCTTCAAAGGCCTCTTTTTCGTAGTCGCAGTCCAAAAAATCGGCCGCGCCCGTTTCCTCGAGGAGCCGTATCTGCTCGCTCTTGCGGTGAAGGTACTCCTCCTCGCTGTCGAGATTGGGATTGAAATAAAAAACGGTCGTCCTGAGAATCGGGGCGACCTGCGTAAGACAGTAGCTCGAACAGGGCGCACAGCAACTGTGGAGAAGCAGCCGCTTCCCCTCGTTTTCGCTCAGAATATCGAGCATTTCCCTGTCATAATTTCTCCTGTTCATTGAAAATCGGCTTATTCCTCGTCGTCGCCGTCGAGCTCAGCCGCCTCATCCGCATCCTCAAAATCTTCGTATTGGTTGCAGAATTCGGCAAAGACTTCGTCCAAGAGGGCGTCGTCGTCGATGGTTTCGAGCTCCTCATCCTCCTCGCCGCCGACGAGATGGTAGATGACGATCTCCTCGCCGCCGTCCTCCCCGTCCTCGGGCGTTTCCTCGGGTTCCCCGACGGGAGCCAGTGCAATGTACCACTCCTTCTTATACTCAAAGGTAAGAAGGTGCTCGAAGGAGAGCTCCTCGCCGTCCTCGTTGACGAGCGTCACGATGTTGTCCTCTTCGTAGTTGTTTGTTTCCTCTTTCATGCTGTCACCTCTCTTTTTTTCTTCAAGATATCGTTCGAGAATGTAGGCCGCCGCAAGGGAATCCACATTCTTTTTCTTTTTGTCGTGCTTGACGCTCACCCCCATCTGCACGAGGTCCCCCCTCGCCTGCAGGGTGGAAAAGCGTTCGTCCTCGGTGAACACGGGGACGGTTGCGATCTTTCGGAGGGCGTCGATAAACCGTTTGGTCTTTTGGGTCTGAACGCTCTCGGTGCCGTCGGCATTGAAGGGAAGCCCGCAGACGATGAGGGCGGCATTCCTGCTCCTTGCGATCTCGCAGACGGCCGCGACATCCCTCTGAAAGTCCCCCGTGCGGAAGTAGGTATCGGAGGGCATGGCGTACTCCCCGAACGGGTCGGAAAAGGCGACGCCGATGCGCCTGTCCCCAATGTCGAACGCAACGATTTGCTCCATGGCTCTATTGTAACACAGATTTGGGGTTTCGTCAATCAAAATATGCGGAGAAATAGAGGGAGCATGGAGCGGGGGGGGGTAGTCCTCTCGGCTCCCCTTGTAGGGGAGCTGTCACGGCTGTCCTTGCCGTGACTGAGGGGTTTTTGAACCCTATCCCCCCTTCGGGGTACTTCCCCTAAGAGGGGAAGCAAGGGGACTCCGTTCGGGCAGCCCCGCGTCATTCTGAGAGAGCGGGACGAAAGAACGGGACTTGACCCGCCCCGCGCGCGTTCTATTTATGTCTAAGCGCGGCACGAGTCCCTTGGCGCGAAGTTAGAATCTCGCGGGGCGGGGGTGATAATGCGGCGAGATGCTTCGGTACAGCTTCCGTAAACTTCGTTGTACTCTCGTTCTCAGCATGCCGCCGCACTCTTGGCCCCTCGGAACGGGGCAGGACGTTCGGGCCAACCCCAAAACAACAGCGCACATGGTTGTGCGCTGTTGCGGGATTTATTTCTTGGACTTTTTCTCGGGCATTTCGTCCTGCGGCTTTTGGTCTTTTTGGAGTTTTTCATCCATCATTTCATCAAATTTCTGTACCATTTCAGCTTGGCTCTTCTTCACAAGACAGCGCATTTTATAGCTGTTCGCAACGAGAAGTGCGCCGCCGACCATGCCGAGCGCAAGGCCCAAACAGAATAACTTTTCCATAGTTTCCTCCCTGCATACAGTTTGTGAGAGGATCAAGGCGTTATTCTTCCCTTTCGCTGCGCAATTTTTCCAATTCCGCCTTCAACCGCTCGTTTTCACGCCTCAGATCGATGGCGAGGCGGGAATACAGCGCGTCGATCTCCCGTTCGAGCTTCCGCTGCAAAAAGCTCTTCTCCTCGGCAATGCCGACCTCGCGGGCAGCCTTTTCCACGCGCTCGGGCTGTTTTTTGAGCAGATTCCTGTACTTGTTCTGCATGCGCAGCATGAGCTTTTCATCCCCGCCGCAGACGTTGATGATCGCCCGCCGCACGGAATACCCCTTCTTGCGCTCGGAGAGGATCTTCTTGAGCATTTCGTCCGTTTCCTCCTCGGTGAAGGGCTTGATCTCCCCCGCCGTGAGGTTCTTTCCCTCGAGAATGCGCTTGACCCTGCCGTCCTCCTGCTTCTTGAGAAAGGCATAGTAGTAGTTCCGGACGCTTCCCTTGGCCCTGCTGTGCTCCCTGCCGTACGTTTCAAAGAGATAGGAGAGCGTCTTTCCCGCATTTTTTCCCGTGTAGATGTACTCGATGAGTCCCGTCGCTTCCTCTTCGGTGTAGCCGTTGATCTTGTTCATAATATCACCTCGGAGGAGATTGTTGACATAATTTTATCCCGCTATACATTTAATATCAATATGCAAGTGATTTTTTTAGCGGAAAAGCAGTGCATTCTCACCGTGAACGGGGCATATTTCGGCACGGTGGACGGATTCGAGCGCAAGGCGGAGCTCGACCCCAAGGACGGCCTCTTCTGTGAATTTCTCCCCGCAGAGTATCTGCCCGTGCGCTTCCGCCTCGACGAGGATTTCCTCCTCTCTCCGCCGCCGCAGGTCAGCCTCTATTTCTATCGGGAGGGCGTTGCGGTCTACTGCCACAATTTTGTGAGGAGCGACCCCTCTCTCACCGTTCTCTGGCAGGAGAAGGTCGGCGGGTCCCGCCTCACCCTCTGCATGCAGGGAAAGTTACAGCTCAATCTCGAGAATGAAACGGGCTTTCATATCGTTGCGCTCCCCGAGGAATTCGAGCAATGCAGGCCGTATGCCTTGGACGGGGAGATCCTGCTCGAGGGGGAAACCTGCTTTGCCGTGCTCTCCCGCGAGGGCGAACTCGTCCTGTGCACCGAGGGAAAAGTGCTCGGAAGGGAGAACGGGACGCTCAGGGCGGAGATCCCCTTCTTCGACAGCATGGGCCACACGGCCGTCATTGAACGGAGGGATAAAAAGCTTCTCTCCTGTTCGGTCAGAAGCGCATTTGAGCCGACGGAGCGGACCTTTGCGCTCGCCCTCTTTGAGAGCGTGCTCATCGGGGCGGACGTCACCCCCTTCCTCGCCGATGATCTTGTGCCGAAAGCGGGCTCCCTCAAGAAGTTTTTGGGGAAGTTCACCTCCGTTGTGATGACGGACGACCCCGCGCTCACGGGGCTCGTCTATGAGCGCAAGCCGCGCATCTTTGACGTCCGCTACTTCCGCGTGACCCTCGAGGACGGAAAGATCGCAAATATCAAAGAAGAGTGAGGAGCCCCTCGGAGGGGGCATGACGTTTGGTTCCCCGCTGCGTCATTCTGAGAAACGGAGCGGGACGAGAGGACGGGATCTAACCCGAAGAATCTCGCAGCGGAAATCCGTAAAGCATGCGGCGAGATGCTTCGTTACAACTGACGTAGACTGCGTTTTGCTCCCCTTCTCAGCATGACGCCGCAACAGGCTCCCGTGTGCGCCCATCTTCCCGTCCCGCTGTTCTCAATCACGTCATCCTGAGCTCCGTCGAAGGATCACCGCATTATAATAAGGTGATGGTTCGACTACGCTCACCATGACGTGATTTGGAATGGCTGATGGGGCGGGAACAAATTTTCTGCACCAAAAAAGGACGCATATGCGTCCTTTTTTGGGTTCGATCAATACTTGGTGACCTTCACCGATTTTACGAGAATGGGTTCCTTGGGAACGTTGTAGGTGACGACCTCGCCGCCCTTCCTCACGCTCTCAAAGACGGAAGTCACGTCGCCGAAGTTTTGATGGTCGAGCGTATCGAGCTTGATCGACTCGCTCGTTTCGGTGGGAGAGCTCTCGTCCTCCTCGGTATCCTCATTGTCCTCGGGCATGGCCGCGGCGACTGCGTCGAGCAGGGCCTGAAGCTGGCTGAAGTCCTTCGTCTTGCCGAAAACGGCATACTTATTGTCGAGCGAGGTGCTCGAGGTGCCGAGATAGGTATAGAAGAGCGAAGTCGCGCTGTTCGTAGCATAGGGAATGCTCTGTTCGGCCGTGCCGTCGTTGTTGTCGCCGCCGTCGTTGCGCGTCACTGTGACGTTGATGCCCTTGGCGGAACTCGCCTTGTCGGTATAATACATGACGAGCGCGCCCTTGGAGTGAACGTTCACGCGGCTCGAGGCGTTCTGCACGCCGTTGTCGTAGAATTCCCCGTAGACGGTATAGAGGGGCGTCTTGGCGTCGCCGTTCGTGTAGAACACGCTCTGGGTGAACGTATTGCCCGCCTCTTCGAGCTCGCGCACGACTGCAAAGTAGTCCTTTTCGGTGAGCTCATTCTGCGCGTTGTAATAATACCCGCCGCCGTAGAGCGCGGACGAAGTATAGTCGTGAATGCAGGTGCCGTCGAAATAGCCCGCGTCGGCAAGTTCGATGAAGTGCTGCACCGTGTTGGGCGCATCCGAACGGGAAAGCTTGTATTCTACCTCATATTCTGTGCCGTCGAATTCATAGGTGATGGTGACTTCGGGCTCGGAGCTCGTGCAGCCTGCAAACATTGCAAGGGCGCCAGCCGCAAGGACGGCCGTGGTCGCGATCGCGGCAAAACGGCATAATTTTTTACGCATGGGAAAACCTCCTCATTGATACTTCTATTTTACCCGTATTTTTCCAATCCGTCAAGTACTTTCGGTGTTTTCCGCATGAAATTTGTGGGGAATTGCGCCGTCTATCCCCCTTTCATTCTTTTTCAGACGGAAAAACCCCCGCACGGGTGTGCGAGGGTCTGTTTGCTTTCCTTACTTGAGCTCTGCGGTAGCGCCTGCTTCCTTGAGCTTCGCAAGAGCGGCCTCTGCATCTGCCTTGGGCATAGCTTCCTTGATAACGCCGAGGCTCTCGACAGCTTTCTTCGCCTCTGCAAGGCCAAGACCCGTGAGTTCGCGGACTGCCTTGATGACGGCGATCTTGTTCGCGCCGAAATCCTTGAGGACGATATCGAACTCCGTCTTTTCCTCTTCCTGGGGAGCGGCCTCTGCCGCGCCTGCTGCGCCTGCTGCTGCGACGGGAGCCGCTGCGGAAACGCCGAACTCCTCTTCGAGCGCCTTGACGAGGTCGTTGAGTTCGACAACGCTCATCGCCTTCACTTCTTCAATCAATTTCTGAACATCCATTTTTTTGATCTCCTATAATTTATGATTTTTGGTCCGCGATCGCCTTTAACACATAGGCAAAATTCGCAATGGGCGCCTGCAAGCACCCGAGCATCTTGGCAATGAGCACCTCTCTCGAGGGAATTGCCGCCAACTTCTTCACGCCCTCGGCATCCACATAGGCGCCGTCTACATAGGCGCTCTTGGGAACGAGTTTGTCTTGAAGCGCGGGCGTTTCCTTTGCGGCCTTGGCGAGAATGGAGCATCCGCTCGTCTCGTCGGGGCAGAACACAAACGCCGTCGCGCCGTTGAGGTCGTCGTGGAATTTATCTACGCCGAGTTCCTCAAACGCCTTGCGCACCAAGGTGTTTTTGTACACCTTGTATTCGCACTGCGCCTGCTGGAACTTTCTGCGCAGATCCGTCGATTCCGCAGCGGTCACGCGCTCGTAATGCACGAGGACGACGGACTTGCTTGCGCCGATCTTCTGTTTGATCTCTTCGACGACGGCCTTCTTCGCTTCAAAGTTCTCCGACATACTTACCTCCTGTCCGATTTGAAAAATAAACTCCGCACGCAGACAAGTACGGAGTTGCTCTTAAAATTCGATTTTAAGAAGTCTACCTCGACGGGATATTGAGCCGAACGGCGCCCGTTGTCTGCGGTATATTTGATTGTACTACATTTCTTGACATAAGTCAAGCGTTTTTGGGAACTTTCTCCCGATTACATTTTCGTGTAGCTGACCTTGACGCCGGGGCCCATCGTGCTTGTGACGACGACGGACTTGATATACTGCCCCTTGGCTGCGGCGGGCTTCGCCTTGACAATGGCGTCCATGAGTGCGCTGAAGTTCTCCTGGATCTTCTCTGCGCCGAAACTCTTCTTGCCGATCGGGCAGTGGATGATGGCGGTCTTATCAAGACGGTACTCGACTTTACCTGCTTTCACTTCCTGCACGGCCTTGGCGACGTCCATCGTGACCGTCCCCGACTTGGGGTTGGGCATGAGGCCTTTCGGGCCGAGGATACGGCCGATACGGCCGACGACGCCCATCATGTCGGGCGTGGTGATGACGGTGTCGAATCCAAACCAGTTCTCCGTCTGGATCTTCTGGACCATCTCTTCCGCGCCGACGAAATCCGCACCTGCGGCCTGCGCCGCGTCCGCTCTGTCGCCCTTGGCAATGACGAGCACGCGCTTCGTCTTACCGGTACCGTTGGGAAGGACGATGACGCCGCGGACCTGCTGGTCTGCCTGCCTCGGATCGACGCCAAGACGGACATGGAGTTCGATGGTTTCGTCGAACTTCGCCTTTGCATTGTTCAAAACGATCTGGAGCGCCTCAGCTGCGTCGTACGTCTTGGTCTTTTCGTAGGATTTGAGGCTTTCCGCATATTTCTTTCCGTATTTCATGACTCAGCCTCCTTATTCCTCTACGGTGATGCCCATGCTGCGGGCGGTACCCTTGATCATGCTCATCGCACTCTCGAGAGAGGTGCAGTTGAGGTCGGGCATCTTCGTCTTGGCGATCTCTTCGACCTGTCCCTTGGTGAGCTTGCCGACCTTGACCTTGTTGGGCGTTGCAGACGCGGTTTCGAGCCCGAGCGCCTTTTTGATGAGGACGGGTGCGGGCGGCGTCTTGAGGACGAACGTGAACGAACGGTCCTGATAGATGGTCATGACGACGGGGATGATGAGCCCCTCCTGCCCGGCCGTCTTTGCGTTGAATTCCTTGGTGAACCCGGGGATATTGACGCCGTGGGGACCCAGTGTAGAACCTACAGGGGGACCGGGCGTCGCTTTTCCGGCGGGCAGCTGCAATTTGACGATTGCTGTTACCTTCTTTGCCATATATAGCTCCTTTTATGTGGTTTTAGCGGCGGCATGAATAGATTTACCGCCTTCCACTTTTCAACAGTGTAATGATGCCGCTCATTCTGAGGGTCTTGAAGGACTTTGGAAGCGGCGTCATGCTGAGAAGAAAAGCACAACGCAGTCCATGAGAGCCGTACCGAAGCATCTCGCCGCAAAGTAGTCCGTATACGCCCCGCGAGATTCTAACTTCGCGCCAAGGGCGGCGCTCGTGCCGCGCTTAGACATAAATAGAACGCGCGCGGGGCGGGTCAGTTCCTCGGACTTCGTTCATTCTCCGTTTCTCAGAATGACGCGGGGCGGGTTCGTTCCCGTCCTCTCGTCCTGCTCTCTCAGAATGACGCGGGGTTGCTTTCGTGCATGCCTTCCCCTCACTCTTCGTCGTCCTTGGGGATCTCGACGGCCGTTTCGGAGATCTTCTGCATCTGAATGTACTCGACCTCAACTTCCTGCTTTCTGCCGAACATCGTGATCGCGACCTTCGCGCGCTGCGTTTCGTCGTTGAGCTCGTTGATGACGCCGATGAATCCCTCCAAGGGACCGCTGTCGATCGAAACTCTGTCGCCCGCCTTGAAATCGGCGTCCTGCACAAAGTCCTCGAGGTGCATCTTGCGGATCTCGTCCTCCTTCATGGGGATGGGACGGCCCTGCGGGCCGCAAAAACCCGTCACCCCCCTCGTGTTGGTGACAAGATACCAGATCTGGTTGGTGTAGATCATCTTGACAAAGACGTAGCAGGGCAGAAGTTTGCGCTCCACTACCTTTTTTTTGCCGTTCGCCTTCTCCTCGATCGTCTGTTCGGTCGGGATCCTGACGTCGGTGATCATATCACCCAAATTGTTGTTTTCTATGAGCCGCAAAAGGCTCTCTTTCACCATCGCCTCATAACCGGAGTATGTGTGAATGATGTACCACTTCGGCTCGGAATCGACTGCTGCCATCTATCAAGCCCCCCACGAGGTCATGAGCTTCAAAAGTTCGGTGAACCCGACGTTCACGCAGGTGACAAGGACGGTAAAGACAAGAACGACGACGAGCACAACGCCCGTAGCCTTGAGGGCCTTGCCGAAAGAGGGCCACGAAACATTTTTCAGCTCGGAGAAGGTTTCTTTCAACTTCCTGCCCATGCGGACAAAGATATTGGGCTTTTTGTTCTTATCTTTCTTGGCGGGTTTCTCCGCAGATTGATTTTTCGCCATGATATACCTCCGTTAGGGCTTACTTGGATTCCTTGTGGACCGTGTGCTTTTTGCAGACGGGGCAGTACTTTTTGAGCTCAAGACGGTCGGGATCGTTGCGCTTGTTCTTAAAACTGTCGTAATTGCGGTTTTTGCACTCCGTGCACTCGAACGTGATCTTCGCTCTCGTTGATTTAACGGCCATGTTGTGTGAACTCCATACAAAAAAATTACACCCACTCGGTGCGTAACATTAGGATATCATAAAGAAAGTAGCTTGTCAATCAATTTTGAATGCAAAATACAAAAAATCAAGGGAAAATTTGCGGCGGGAACACGAACGGAGTCCAAAAGGCTTCCCCCTGTGGGGGGAAGCTCCCGCGCAGCGGGTGATGGGGGGCAGAGGCGGCGTCATGCTGAGAACGGGAGCACAACGCAGTCTGCGGAATCCGTACCGAAGCATCTCGCCGCATTGAAATGACGCCCCCGCGAGATTCTTCGGGTTAGTCCCCGTCCTCTCGTCTTTCTCCGTTTCTCAGAATGACGCGGGGGGGGGGTTACGAGATCCCCTCGCTGCGCTCGGGATGAGGGGCGGGGACGGGATGAGGGGCGGGGGCGTCGCCCTGCCCCGTGCACAAGGGCGGGAGCTGCTTTTGTGCCCTGTCCTCATCCCGAGGCACAAGCCGACCGCACAGAAAAAACCTACGGTTTCCCGTAGGTTTTTTCTGTTCACTCACGATTTGTGAGTTGGTGTTGGGTTATTCTGCAGACACAAGTTTGTGACCGATAACGCCGATTTCGTCATTGGAGTCGCCGCCGAAGTGCGCGCCCAACTTCGTGACCGTAACGTCGTCGAGGATCACAAGGCTTGCGGTGTACACATGCGTGTAGCCTGCGTAAGCTCCGCTGTTGACCGTCACCGAAACATGCACCGTGACAAGTTTTTCAGAGGTCCATTCGATCTCCACTCTCCAGGTACCGTCTGCGATAGCCGCTTTCTGAAGCTCATCCGTCACGGCAAGTTTCGTGTTGCCGCTTGTATAGATCGCTTCATCGGAGGGATGGGATAAGCCGCCCTCAACATTCGTCCAACCGGAGAACGTTGTACCGAAGAGCCAACCGTATGCGTCGCAACGACCCGTCCAAACCGTCTTGTTGCCGTCAACGCCTGCGTAGTCGTCGGAGAGGTTGGTGATTTCCCAAACGAAACCGTTCCAAACGGCACCGGGCGTACCCTTCGTGGTACCGATGACGATGAGTTTATCGCCTACTTTTTCAAGTGCAGGAAGCGCATCGTCGCCATACATATTGGTCTGGAATCCGTTGGGTTTCCCCGTGAAGGTGTCCGCCGTGAAGCCTGCCTCTACAAGGCCGCTACTCTGTACGGCGTGGCAGATCGTGCACTCGCCGTTCACATAGGTGTGATCGTGCGAAGTTTCGGGGAGATCGAGCACAGGCATCTGCGTGGTGCGCTCAATGCTCGTGAGGTTCGCATAGCTGTGGTCAACGCCGACGCCGATGTTGTAGTACTCTGCAAGAGCCTCTTCGGCCTTGACCGTGAAGGTGTAGATGCCCTCGACGGCCTTTTCATCCTTCTCGAGTTTCATCGAAACGGTGAACTGCTTTGCGTACTGCGTCCAGTCGAAGGTGATGGTCACCTTGCAGTCTGCGCCGACTTCTTTGAGGAGAGCGTCATAGTCCGTGCCGCCCGTAAGTTTATGCTCGGGTGCGGAAACGGTGAACGCCTCGTCGTGGCCCGCGCCGCCGTTCGCATGGTTCAAGCAGATACCGGGATCTGCGTCGGTGGAACGGGTGGGCATGGTGCTGACCGCGGTGCTCCAGACGAAGAAGGTGAGCGAGGACCAATAAACTTGGTCTGCCGAGGCCTTCTGCGTGCCGCTGAGAACGATCTTGTCGCCCTTCTGGAACTTGCCGATCCAGTTGGGTGTGTTGGAATAACCTGCCCAGCCTTGGGCGCTATCGCCTGCGGTACCGATCGTACCCATGGTCATACCGCCATCTTTGGTGATTTCGGTATCATCGGTGTAAGCGGGATCGGGATTCACTTCACCGGGATCTTTGAACCACTGGTTGCACTTGTCGGCAGGGACAGTATCCTTGTCGCCCGTGACAGTGAGCGAACCCTTGAAGTAGCCGTATTCGGGATACAGACCGATCTCATAGATATCCTTCGTGAATGCGCCGTCCTCGGCGGTCGGGACGATCTCGATCACGTTCGTCCAAGTGTGCCCGGAGGTACCGACGACGTAGTAGGTGATGGTGATCTTTTCTGCATTCGTCCAGTCGTAGGTCAAGGTTGCAAAGCCGTCGGCCGTGCACTCGTTGATCGCATCGCCCCAATGGTTGTTGCCCGCGGGCTCGCCGTCGTAGAGGACGGATGCCTGTACGTTGACGTTCCAACCGTTGGGTTCATAATCTCCGCTGGCTGCGGCGAGGGCATCGCACCAGCCGTCGCAACGGATGATGAGCCCGCCGATCATGAAGCGCAGACCCTGCATATTGAAGTAGAGGATTTGCGTGGTTGCCGTTCTGACGACGCCTTCAAAGACAGCCTTCTGACCCTTGACGATCGCGCCGAATTTCTCGGTATCCTTGGGATCGTAACCGTCAGCGTTGCTGTTGGTCCAGCCTGTGCTGCCTTCGCCGACTTTACCGACGGTGACTTCTTCGACCTTCCAGCCTGTGACTTCATGGCAGACGGAGCATTCGCCGCCCTCTGCAGGGAAGTGGTGCTCGCCCTTGACGAATTCGATGCCGTAGTAGAACGTCGCTTCGTCGCCGCTGCCGACAGTGTAGGCCTTGACGCCGTCCGCTTCGCAGGAGCCCTTTTGGATCTCCGTCTTTTCGCCGTCCGCCGTCTTGGTTTCGCTCGTGATCGTCCTTTCGGCCGCCGCGGCTACCTTGTAGAGATGGGTCGCACCCTCCTCCTCGAGGGCATAGCCGTAAGCAACGTTTTCGGCAACGCCGAGCTTGCTGAGGTCGAGCACGATCGCAACGAGTTTGGTTTCGCCGCTTACGGAATATTTCGCCGTAGCATTGCGGGAAAGAACGCTGGAAGCCGTAAACGACACGTTACCGCCGCTGATCGTGAACGCGAGGTCGGAGGGCTCAAGGAGAGAGCGGTCCGTCGTCTTTGCGCCAGCGTTTGCGGAGAGTTTGAGGGATTCGGGAGCCGTGACGGTGTTGGACGTGAGGATAAGGGTGTTGCCGCTTGCAGTCACATACCAGCCTGTCTGTTCGAGCTCGGTGCCCTGCGCCTTGAGGGCGTTGGAGAGCACGGTCACTTTGAGGAGCGCGCCGTTTCTCTCAAGACGGATCTCGGGAACGACAACCGTCTTTGTGAGGTCGGCCGCAGCCTTCTTGAAGGTCACTGTGACGTTGCCGTTTGCGATCGCGGAAGCCGTTGCGGAGATACCGTCGCCGAGCTCCTGTTCGGTAGCAAGTTCCGCAAGCGTCTTGGTGACGCCGCCCACAGTGATCGTATCCGTATCCTGTACGTTGGTGTAAGCGATCGTGAATTCGCTTGCGCCGACGTTGACGTTTGCAACGTTTTCGGTCGCAGTGACGTCGGAAGCCGCCAAATTCATGAGGTCGATCCTGATGTCGGCCTGCTTGGTGTTCGCTTCATAGTTCGAGAAGTCGAGATAAGCCTCCGTCATACCTGCCGCGATGGGAAGATAGACTTCAACGCTTCTCCTGTCGGTTGCAAGGGTAGCCTTGCCGTTCGCAATGGCCGCGCCCTCTGCGTCGACAAGCGAAACGGACGTCGATTCCGCAAGAGCTTCGTTGAACTTGACGTTGAACGCCGCATAGTAGCTGCCCGTCGTGCCTGCCGCGGAGCCGGAGAGGCTTGCCACGACATAGCCGTTGTACTTGGAGAGCGTGTACTCGATCGCTTCGGGAGCCGTATGGCCGTCCACTTCCGCGCTCACGATCTCGTCGATCACAGAATTCTCGCTGCTCGATACCGTGAAGGTAGGATCGGCGGTGAGGCCGGGTTCGGGATCGCAGGTGAACTGGAGATTTGCCGTACCCTTCACGTCAAAGATCTTGACCTGATAGTTGATGGAAAGCGTTCCGTTGGGATTGTAGTAGTAGACGTCGATGGTGACAGTCGTGCCCGTGTAGGAAACGATATAGCGGACCGTCTTGCCTGCGAGCCAATCTGCAAACGCCGCGCCCGTGCCCGTCGTGTCGATCGTTTCACCCTGCATGGTGATGACGCCGTTGAGGACGTTGTAAGGAAGGGAGTTGCTTGCCGACTTTTCGCCGTCGGGTGCATTCTCTTCGTGATAAGGCGCATAGCCCCTGTCGTTCCAATCGTCGTTCTTGATGATCTCAAGCAAACCGTCCGTGCGGAGCCAGTAACGGTGACCGGCCACAACGCTGACGTAGGGACCGAACATACCGAATGTGGTCTTGGGAACGTTTTCGGAAACGTAGGTGCCGACCATATCGACCACGTCGCCCTCTTTGAGCGAGAAGGCCTTCACGTTGCCCCAAGCGGGAAGCGTATCCGTTGTGATCGTGCCGCCGCAGAGGTCGCACTTGCCGTCCTCGTCCGCGTCGACGTGTTCGCCGCCTGCGCTGACTGCGCCCGCATAGCAGACGACGGTGTCGCCCTTCTTGACTTCCCATGCATAGAGCCCTTCGGTGTAGCAGTTCGCTTCCGCCGTGACGACTTTTTCATAGGTGTAGCTGTTTCCGAGCGTTTCGGTAGCGATCGCCGTGCCGCTGACTTTGTAGATGCTTGCAGGCTGCTGCGCCGCATTGAAGGTCGCGCCGTTCTCGACGAATTCAAAGTAGTAATCGCCGTCGATGGCAAGGCCGTCTTCATCCGCAACGTCGATGGTGATGACGACGTACGCACCGATATCGGTGTCGCGGCTGTCGCCGAAGGTGCCGCGGATCACGGCATAGCCCGTGACATAGTCGGGCACGTTCTTGAGGATGAGCTCGCCGTCGGTCAGAGCAAAGTCGATGGTGAGGAGCCCGTTCGCCGCAAATGCCTCATAGTCGCCGTTGTTGAGGTTGAGCGTCAGAAGTCCCTCGACCGTGCCGTTCTGAAGGTCATTAGACGGGAACGCCTTGACGATATTGAGTTTGCCCTCTTCGGTGACAAAGGCAAAGTAGTTGTTCTGTGCGGATTCGACGAACTTCTCATTGGCATCGAGAGCCATGTTGAATTCCACCGTATCGGACACGGAATCCACCGCTGCGCCGTTCTCTTCGATGGAGATACCGAAGGTATAAGGCACATAGTTCGAGAGATCCGCAAGGCCGTTCACCGTCAAGTTGATGGTGAGGGTCGTGCCGCTGTAGGTGACTTCCTTGATGGTGTAGTTATCCAATTCAAGTGCGCCGTCCGCGAGAGCTTCCTGAAGCTCCTGAATGCTGTTGCCGGAGAGCGTCCACTTGATATTTCCTGCCTGGGTGTTTGCGGGAACGGTGTAGGTCAGGGTGACATCGCCGCCGCCGTTGAGCGTGAGCTCGGACGTGACGGAAGAGGTCAGCGTGAAGCCGTTCAACCCGCTGAGGTCGAGGAGGATCGGCGTGGTCTGTGCGCCCGTGAGTTTGACCTGTGCGGCCGCTTTGAGCGCGATGACGAGATAGAGGTCGCCCGCATCGGAAACGGTCGCCTTGACGGTGGCGTTGTCCGCCGTAATTTCGGTCCCGAACGTATCGCCGATGCCGTCCGCCTTGTTCAGACGGAGTGCGACGTAGGCGTAATCCGCACTGTCGGTGATGTCCATTGCAGACTTCTGCTCTGCGGTCATCTTCTGCGCGTAGCCGCCGTTGAGCGTGAGCACGACGTTGGTTCCGTCGAAGGAGAACGCGAGATCGCCCGCCTTGCCGTTGTTCTTGAACAGCTGCTCCCCGATGGTGACGTCGGACCCAAGAGCGGAATCCACGCTGTTGGGTTTGACTGTGAGATCGTTTTCGCCGAGGAGAGCCGCGAAGTTCACACCGCTCTTGGCGACCTGTACCTTATAGATATAGTCGCTGCCGTCGGGTTTCAGCTGGAGTTTGCGTGCGCCGAGGGACTCCCACTTGGTGTTGTCGTAGAGTTCTTCGCTGTTCTGCGCAAGGTCTGCACGGCTCAATTCGCCGATATAGCGATAGACCTGGTTCCTCGTCACGTTGACGGGGTTTTGCTTGCCGGGATCCTGCACATATTCAACGGTGATGTTGAGTGCGGAAGCGTCGTAGTTCATGTTCTCGGCGTAGACGGTCTGAGCGCCGCTCTTCACGCCGTTGTACTTGAAGCCGTTCTCCTTCGGGGTGCTCGTCGTGATGATCTCCGTCTTGGTGATCGTCATGTCGTTATAGTCGCCCTGAATGAGCGTGTCATAGTAGCCGAGCGCCGCATCGGGCACCTTGATATAGGCCTTGAGGGTCCTTTCGGTCGTGCCCTTGTAGATATAGGTGATCTCGATCACGCCGTCCATGCGGTAGTACCAAGAATAGACATATTCGGTGCTGTCGCCGTAGCATGTGCCGGAATCCATGCCGTCGCCCGTGGACCAGACCCACCAATTCTCAACCGCCGACCAATCGGTGGGAAGAGATTTGTTGGAATAGCCCCTGTCCTCTGCGCCGCGGCTCGGGGAAGGAGTGTCGTTTTCGGAGGAATGGGAACCGTAGTTGCGCCAATCGTTCGTCGTTTCAAAGAAGCCGCCCATGATACCGCCAAGACGGTTCGTTGCGGTCGTGCCGACGCCGTTGTAGAGGACCCAGCCTTCCTGTCTTACGATGACGGAAACGCCGTTCGCGCCCTCATAGGTGGGGTGGGCGGGGTTCTTCATCGTGGTGTTGTTCCTGTCGGCAATGCCGAGGGAAGGAGAGTTCCAATACTGCTGCTCTGCGTTCCAGGGGCTGTTGGCAGGATCCGACGCGACCGTGGTCTTTGCCGTACCGTAAATGGTGATGGTCATACCGGGTTCGAGCTGGCCCGCGGTCAGAGAAGGGACCTCCAGTCCGTTGACTTCGCCGAAGGGCTGGATCTTGGAGTTCGCAACATTGTTGTTGGTGTAGGCCTCGGCCTCCGTCCAACCTGCCGCCGCCTTGGCCGCCGCATAGTTGCTCGGATAGATGCCCTCATGGAAGGTACCGAAGTGGACGGTGACGTCCTCCGTTGTTTCCTCCATGCGCGCATTGTCGTACTGGCAGACCTTGACGCCGCCCTCTTCTTTCCAATCGTGTTCGATGGAAACAGTGAGGACTTCGGGCGTGTCTACCGACGGTTCGAGGTCAACCGTGATGGAGTATTCGCCGACGGTGTGGAACTTCACGACGGATGTATCATACTTGCATTCCGTAAGTTTGAAATCCTTCGTCGTGAATCCGTCGTACTCTGTCGCCGTCACAGTGATCTTCTCGAATTCCGCGAGGAGCTGTGCTTCCCCGTCGGAATCGGTCAGCTGGATCAAGTTCTGGCTGAGCGAGAGTTCGGCATATTCGCCTTCCTCGGGATCGCCGGGACCCGGATCGGGACCGGGGCCGGGATCGGGACCGGGACCGGGATCGGGCCCGGGATTGTCACCCTCGCCGCCGCATGCAAACAAGCAGAGCGACATCACGAGAGCAAACAGCAGGATTAAAGCTGTTTTAAGCTTTTTCATGTCTTTCCCCCTTATGAAATTGGTATTTATTCTTTGCCACCTTATGAATGGCGTACTTATTCTACAACAAATTTTTTATCATGTCAACAGCTTTGCTGAAAAAAAATTTATACGGAATTATTATAACTTTCCGTATCCCGCCGCTCTTTCCATTAGATTTGAGCATTTTTTGTAAAATTATGCCACTTTGGCCTTCCCGCCGCCCCGCCGCCGCGTCATTCTGAGAAACGGAGCAAGAACGAAGTCCGACGAACTAACCCGAAGAATCTCGCGGCGAAAAACACATAAACCATGCGGCGAGATGCTTCGGTACGGCTACTGTTGACTTCGTTATACTCCCGTTCTCAGCATGACGCCGCCATGTGCTTCCGTGCGTCTAACGGGATCCTTCGCTACGCGCATTCTGGGCCCCAACCCCCGCCCTCAAAAAATATCCTTGCGGATGGGGCGGGAGAAGAGCGCGGGGATCTCGCCCCGCGGGAAATTCCCGAGCAGCCACATGAGCTTTGTAAGCGTCGCCTCGAGGGTCATGCTCCGCGCCTCGAGCACATTTCCGCACGCGAGCAGTCGCCGCCCGACCTCGTACTTGTCGAGCGCGCTCCCCTCCCGTTCCACCTGCGTGGTGAGCACAGCCACCTTCCCCGCGTCCAAATACCGCTTGAGCCGCGTGAAAAACATGTCGTCCTCATATCTCGGCAGGCCGCCCGAGCCGAAGGACTCGATGATGAGCCCCTCGGTGTGCTTATCGCAGTAGTCGAAGATGTCGGCGGAGAGCCCGGGGGTCATCTTCAGCACGAATACCCGTTCCTCGAGGCTTGTATAGAACTTCGGCGCGGCGGGCTTTTCCTCCCTTATATAATAATATGGAATGCCTTCGCGGATGATGGCGATCTCGGGATAGTCGATGCTCGAAAAGGCGTTGTAGCTGCGCGTCCGCGTCTTTTTGGCGCGGGTGCCTAAGATGACCTTGCCGTCGAACACGACCTCCACGCCGAACGACCCGCCGTCGGCACAGTAACAAAAGGCGTCGAGCAGGTTCTGCCTTGCGTCCGTATCGCGCAGATATACCGACTTCTGCGACCCCGTCAGCACAATGGGTTTGGGGGAATCCTGTATGAGATAGGAGAGCGCGGCAGCCGTGTAGGCAAGGGTGTCTGTGCCGTGCGTAATGACGAAACCGTCGTATAAGTTGTAATTTTTTTGGATGAGGGCGGCGATTTCGAGCCAATGGCGGGCATAGACGTTGGTGCTGTCGAGGTTGAAGAGCTGGACGGCGTCAACATCGCAGATCCCCCTGACTTCGGGCACTTCGGAGAGAATGCCCTCGGAGGAAATGGCGGGCTCGAGGCCGTTCCCCTCGTTCTTTGAGGCGATCGTCCCGCCCGTTGCGATCAATAGGATATGTTTTTTCATGCTGTATGCCTCCGTCATCGGATTTTATGTTGTTTGTGCGTTTCGCGCGTTTCGTGCGTTTGCCCCCGCGCCGCGTCATTCTGAGAAAGGGAGCAGGAACGAAGTCAGAAGAACTAACCCGAAGAATCTCGCGGCGATTATCCGTAAAGCATGCGGCGAGATGCTTCGGTACTGCTACTGCTGACTTCGTTATACTCCCGTTCTCAGCATGACGCCGCTATAGTCCCGTTCTCAGCATGACGCCGCTATAGTCCCGTTCTCAGCATGACGCCGCTATAGTCCCCCCTACCGCATTTTTTCACGCAGGGCGGTGAGGACGGAGGGAGGGACGTCGTCGGGGTCCTCTCCGCGCACAATGCGCAAAACGAGCTCGGCCGCCTCCCTCACATTTTCGCCGAAAAGAAGGACGCAAGTCCCCTTTTCTGCCGCTTCAGAGAGCCAGTTTTCGTCACATATGTTGCATTTTTTGACGGAGAGCCCCTCTGCCGCCGCCTCGCTCTTTGCGATGAGAATGCGCCGCGGCCGCGTGTAGTGTCTGTCGTCGTAGCGCACGCCGCCGAGGTCGAAAACGCCCTCTTTTACCTCTCTGTCGCCGTACCTTAAGAGCACGCTCTTGCAGAGAACGGGCGGGTAGGGCGCCTCGGCCTCCGAAAAGTTCTCCACCCTCTCGACGCGGGCGCATTGGAGCTTGTCGTGCGGGCCGACGGGCGCGAGCACTCTCTCCCCCTCCTTCACGGAAAAGGGCGCGAGATACCAATACACGCGCCCCGTAAGATTCTCATCCTCTGTAAACCGCAGTGCGGCAAAAAGGTCCATTGTGTGCTCCTTGTGTGCTTTTCGCCGTGGCTGAAAGCGCACGGTCCTTTTTCGGGCTATATTATAACTTTTTTCCCTGTTCCCGTCAAGAGTTTTCAGTGCAGAGGGTGCAAAAGAGCGAGATAATCGCCGAGGGCCGCGGGCTCCGAATCCGTCTTTTCGCGGAGATATGCCCCGAGAAGGCGGAGGGCGCGCAGGTTCCCGTCGTCGGTCGCCTTCCCCTCCCCCCGTGCGGCGCGGACGGCGCGGAAAGTCGCCTCGCTTGCGGGAACGCCGTCGGAGTGATCGTAGCAGGTGAAAATGCCGCGGTCCATGTCGAACCGCATGCGGCCGAAGGGTGTTTTTCCGCACATAGGGCAGCATTTTGCCTCCACGGGATAGCCTGCAAGTTCCAACGCTCTCAGGAGAAATTCCACAAGCGCCCCCGCTCCTTCCCCCGAGGAGAGCCGCTCCAAAGCGCGCACGGCGGCCACGAGGAGCGCCCCGCCCGTCATGCCCTCATAGAGGAGCAGATCGCAAACTTGCGTGACGCAGACGGCCGCATAGAGGGCGGAAATATCCTCGCGGAGAGCAAAGAATCCGTCGTGAAGGCTCGCCCCCGTCACGGTATTCCGCCCGCCCTTTTCGGCGATGACGTATTCGGCAAAACAAAAAGGCTGGGACGCAAAATTCAGCTTGGCGCCCGCCTTTTTTACGCCCCGCAGCGCGGCGGTGAGTTTCCCCCGCTCCGCCGTCAGAAGGGTGACGATCCTGTCGTTTTCCTTATAATCCGCGCTCCGAAGGACGAGCGCGTCCGTCTTGAATTCCATTTATTTGAGCCTTTTATAGAGCATATAGTAGCTTAAATTGCCCGTCTTTTCAAAGAGTTCCCACGCGATATCCGCCGCCTTCCTGTTCTCTTTCATGCCGTTCCTCCCGATTGCAGTATGCGGAAAAACGCGAGAGTTATGCGCCGCTCATTCAAAGCGCGGGGGCGCCGCTCATTCTAAGCAACGCGAAGAATCCCATTGAACCGACGGGCCTCCGTGCGTGCGGCGTCATGCTGAGAAGGGGAGTGAGAACGCAGTCTACGGGAGTAGTACCGAAGCATCTCGCCGCATTATCATTACCGCCCCGCGAGATTCTTCGGGTTAGTCCCCGTCCTCTCGTCCTGCTCCGTTTCTCAGAATGACGCGGTACTTTCTTCCGTGCGTTTTACGAGATCCTTCGCTACGCTCAGGATGAGCGCGGGGAGGCAGGATGCGCAAACGGGCCTCCGTGCGTGCGTCACTTCAATTTTTCATTTTTAATTTTTAATTTTTAATTATTTTCGTCATATCCGAACTCTTTCAAAAGCCCGGCGCGGTCCCGCCAATCCTCGCGGACCTTGACGAACACCGTCAAAAATACCTTCGCGCCGAGAAACTTTTCCATGTCCTGCCGCGCAAACGACGCCGTTTCCTTGAGCGCTTTCCCCTGCTTGCCGATGAGAATGGCCTTGTGGTTCTTCTTCTCGCAGACGACGTCCAAATCTATCACATATGTGCCGTTTTCCTGCCGCTCGAACTTGTTGATGACGATCGCAACGCCGTGCGGGATCTCCTTGTCGTACTTTAATAGGATCTTCTCCCGCATGAGCTCCGAGATCATGAACTTTTCGCTCCTGTCCGAAACGACGTCGTCGGGAAAGAGCTTGTCCTGTTCGGGCAGAAGTTTTGCGATCTCCTGTTCGAGCAGACGGATATTTCTCCCCTTCCGCGCCGAAACGGGCACGACGTCATTTTCGATCCCCGCCTCATACAAAATTTTCGCGTCCCGCGGAATGTTCTCCTTGGGCATGATGTCCGTCTTGGTGTAGGCGATGAGCATGGGGACGCCGAGGGCGGAATATTTCTTCATGAGCGAAATATCCTCATCCTTGGCTCCAGCATGGCCGTCGTGGACGAACAAAATGACGTCAACTTCCTTGGATGTATTCTCGGTGGTGTGCATCATGCGGTCGGTGAGTTCGTTGCGCTGGCGATAGAGCCCCGGCGTATCCGCAAAGACGATCTGATACTCCTCCCGCGTCAGAATGCCCATGATACGGTCCCGCGTCGTCTGCGGTTTGGGGGAAACAATGGCGACCTTTTCCCCCACCAAGACGTTGACGAGCGTCGATTTTCCCGCATTTGCCCTGCCGATGACGGCGACTGTTCCGCTTCTCATGCTTCTCTCCTCAAATTCAGCCTTGCCATGATCTGTTCTTCCTTCCCGCGCATGACGCGCTTATCCTCTTCCCTCTCGTGGTCGTAGCCGAGGCAGTGGAGCGCCCCGTGCACGATGAGATAGCAGATCTCCCGCTCCACGGAATGCCCGTACTCTTCGGCCTGCTCCTCCGCCCGCTTTTTGCAGACGGCAACGGAGCCGAGATAGAGCCGTTCTCCCTTTTGGACCCATTCTCCCTTCCGCATGCCCATGACGGGCTCGATGCAGTCGGCATGTTCTTCTGCGAGAATGGGCTCGCCGCACACATAGTCCGAGGCGGGGAAGGAGAGCACATCCGTGACGGCGTCCACACCCCTCTTTCGGCTGTTGAGCGCACGGATCTCCTCTTCGGAAACAATGCTGAGCTCCAAGACGAGAAGGGTGTCCGTTTGGAATTCCTCCGAAATCGCGGCGGCGATCTTTTTTCTGTCAGCGGCGGGAAGCCCGCCCTCGATCAAAAGTTTCATTTCTTGTCCTGCTTGTCCTGTTTCTCTGCCTTTTCATCGACGGACATATCCCGCTTGATGCGGATGGAAGGGTATTCCACGCGGTGATGGTGAACGCCCGAGAGCGTTTCGACCAAGGTCTGCTTGATGGTGGTGAGATCCCGCATCGTGATATCGCACTGCGCAAACTGCCCGAGATCCATTCTCTCCTCGATGATGGTACGGACGGTCTTTTCGACATTTTCGGGGGAATGGTCCTTTAAGGCGCGGGTGGCGGCCTCTGCGCCGTCTGCGATCATGACGATCGCGGCGATCTTCGTCTGCGGCGTGGGCCCGAAGTAGGAATAGTTCGCGATCTTCGCCTCGCCGCCCGTGATGCGGAAGGCCTTGTTGAAGAAGTACTTGATGGGAAGTGTGCCGTGGTGCTCGAGGGCGACGTCCGCAATGGCCTTGGGCAGGTGATTGTAGATGAGAAGTTGATACCCGTCCTGCGCATGGGAACGGATGATATCCGCCGAGAGCTCGGGGGTGAGTTCGTTGTGAACGTTGTAATCGGACTGGTTCTCGGTGAAGCACTGCGGGTCCTTGAGTTTGCCGACGTCGTGATAGTAGGCCGCGGCACGGGCGAGCTCGGCATTTTCGCCGATCGCAACGGCGCATGCCTCGGAGAGCTGGGCGACGATGAGAGAATGGTTGAAGGTGCCCGGGGCCTCCTTCTTGAGCCTGTTGAGAAGGGGCGCGTTGGTGCTCGTGAGCTCCCTGAGGCGGAACACCGTCAATTTGTTGAAGATGGCCTCAAAGACGGGGAGAAGGGCAAGGGCAAGCACGGCCGAAATGATACTCCCGAGCATGCCGTAGCCGATATTCGTGAGGTACAGCCATGGATCTCCCATGGAGGCGACGTTGAGGAGGGCGACAACGATGCTCGTGGGAAGGGCAAGAATGACGCCCGTAAAGACAAGGCCCGACCTCGTTTTGACGTTCCCCGCGAAAAATACGGCGAGCGTTCCGCTCACGAAACTGAGCATGAGCGTGGAGTAGACCTCGTTCGCCGCCCCCGCCGCGTTGTTCGTGTACATATCGATGACAAACGTCAAAAAGGTAAAGATGAAGTTCAAAAAGATCGCCTTCCGCCTGTTGAAAAGGAACAGGATAAGGAGCGAAAAGAGCGCGAATGGACGGATGTAGGCGGAAACGTATCTGCCGAAGAGATAGCAAACTGCCGAGCAGAGGAGGGTCAAGGCAAAGATGAGGAAGGTGTTTGAAACGCTCAGCAGGGTTTCCCTGTCCTCGAAGAAGAAATAGAAAAAGATGATGACGAAGAGCAGGAAGACGCTTACGATGAGAAAGAGCACGTCGGGGACATTCTCTTTGAACCAAATGTCCCAGCCGACGGGCTGATTCAAAACGACCATGATGAAAATTTCCGCGAGGAGCAGCAAATAGCTGAGGACATAGATGCCGATGCTCGCGATCATCCTGTGCTTTTTCCGCGGATCTTTTTTGGCTCTCGGAGGCTTTCTGACGTCCGTATTATCGTGCATATATTGCATTTTTTGCTGCGTCGTCATCTGCCCGAGATCGGGACTGTCGTCCCGTTTCCGTTTACTCATTTCCTTTCCTCCTTCTTCCGTTTCGTTTCCGTCGCCTCATAGGCGCGGACGATCTTAGCGACGAGCGGATGGCGCACGACATCCTTCTCCGTCAGGCGGCAGACGGCGATATCCTCCACGCCCTTGAGAATGGTGACGGCCTGCCTGAGCCCGCTCGTCTTTCCCTCGGGGAGGTCTGTCTGCGTCAGATCCCCCGTCACAACCATTTTGCTCCCGTCGCCGAGGCGGGTCAAAAACATCTTCATCTGTTCGCGGGTGGCGTTCTGCGCCTCGTCTAAAATGACAAAGGCGTTTGAAAGCGTTCTCCCGCGCATATAGGCAAGGGGCGCGACCTCAATGGCCCCCTTTTCCATGAGTTTTTGGTAAGTTTCGAGCCCGAACATCTCCTGCAGCGCGTCATAGAGGGGACGCAGGTACGGATCGACCTTGGTCTGCAGGTCCCCCGGGAGAAAGCCGAGCTTTTCGCCCGCTTCGACGGCGGGACGGGTGAGAATGATCTTTTCAGCCTGTTTCCCCTTGTAGGCAGAAACGGCCAAACAGACGGCAAGGTACGTCTTTCCCGTGCCCGCGGGGCCGACGCCGAAGGTGATCGTGTTCTTCTTGATCGCCTCCACATACTCCTTCTGCCCCACCGTCTTGCACTTGACGGGTTTCCCCTTTGCGGAAACGGCCACAACGCCCTGCATCACGCCGAGAATGTCGGAGGCATGTCCCTCCTGCGCGAGGGAAATGCAGTATAAAAGACTGCTCTTGTCGATATTTCCTCCCGCTTCCACCGTGGAAAGAAGGCTCTTTATGACCTCCGCGCCGATATCCGCCGCCTCGCCCTCGAGCTTGATGACCGTCCCCTCGACGTGCGTCATGAGGTTCAATTCCCGTGCAATAAGTGTCAAATTTTCGTCAAACACGCCGAGAACTGCGCTCAGGGAGGGAAGGTTCCCCGTATCGACCGTTGTAACTTTTTCCATGTTCCTCCTCAGCCGAAGTTTTTGGATGCTTCGGCATGGCCCGTACCTTCGACCAGCCAGCCCTGCGCCGTCTTTGTCGTATGTATCTCGGAAATTTCTCCAAAGTCCAAGAGGGCCTGCAATCTCGCCCCTTCCTCGTCGAGCATGTACTCTCTCGAAACAGGGAATGCAACTTTCACGAGGGCGACGACGATACAGTCCTCTTGTTTCTCCCCGTGCAGCGCGTAGGCCCCCACAAGTTCCTGCCCGATCTCCACGCTGTCCCCCACGGAAACGAGGGGCGTGCCGCGGAGCACGATGAGCTCCTCCACTTGCCCCGCCGCGGGGGAGAGAAGGGGCTCCGCCCGAAGCGTTTCCCTCTCGTCGCCGACCTCCACGTTGACGGTCAGGATTCCCCCTTCCCCCTTCACCGAGCAAAAATGCACGCGGGGAAGGGACAGGATCTCGGGAATGACCTCGTTGGGCTGCGGCATAGCGGAAAAGTACCCCACGCCCTGCCCGCTGAGAACGGCGCGGATCTGCGGCTCGAGATAGGCCCCGCTGCCCGTGACTTCGATCTTGAGCACCCTGCTCTGCACGAACAGGACGCACGCGAGGGCGAGCGCGGCGCCAAGCAACAGACCGACCGCACGGCGGGCGCTTTCGACTGCGCGCATGAGCCCCAGAGGGCAAGACTTTTTTATATTATAACACGACCCTTGCAGAATTGCAAAGGTTTTTTTTCGTTCATTTGCGGAAACAACAATTTTTAAACTATTTTGAGCGGTTTTTTTGGCGGATACGATCGAAATCCCCTCTCTGAGGAGGCGGTTGACGGCACGGTAAGCGGAGAGGCCCTCCACTTCAAAGGCATAATACAGGCCCTTCATGCGCGTTCCACCTTGGAAATGTCCCCCACGACGCTGACGTCGCCCAAGTAGCATTTGCCGAGGGAGAGCCCCTTTCCCTCCACCGTGACGGAGCCCTTCTTCCCCGCGAGGACGATCTTTTCCTCCGAGAATTCGAGGATCCTTTTGACATTCTGAAAGTACCCGCCCCTGCCGTCCTGCACCGTGTATTGAATTCTGTCCGCCTTGAGTTCGCTCCCTTCCGCCGCCCGAAAAACACTCATATGTGCTTATTTTATGCGACTTATGTGCGTTTTACTACTGAAAAAGGCAAGCGCGGAGTCCCACCCGCTCATCCCGCCCCGCCGCTCATCCCGCCCCGCCGCTCATCCTGAGCGCAGCGAAGGATCCCATAAAACGCACGGGAGTTTTTTTCCTCATTCCGAGCCCCGAAGGGGCGAGAGAATCTCGCTCTAAGAACGGAAGTCCGTAAGTCTATGAGATCCGCTCGCTACGCTCGGGATGAGGTTGGTGCGTCATCCTGCCCCCGCCCTCGGCCCGAACGCAGTCATGCACCCTCCTTGGGGGGAGCCGAACGCAGTCATGCCCCCTCCTTGGGGAGGGGGGTAGGGGGGCGGGGAATCCCACAGCGAGGAGCGAGGAGAAAACACCTTTTTTTATGATATCACAAAATCGGCGAAAAAACAATTTACAATGCCGCGCCGACGTGATATAATAGGGTCACAATTTGAATATCCGTCGTGGGTGCCCCTCGGGGCTGAGATGATACCATTTGAATCGGACAAGGTAATGCTTGCACGAAAGAAACGGAAGGACATCAGGAAATTTATTCCGCCCGCTTTTTTTGCGGGCGGTTTTTTCTCCGTCGCGGAAATTCAAACACACATTTTACGGAGGTTTTTTATGTTTCTCAATTCCCTCTTGGCGGATGAAGCCAAACCCATTTGGTATCCCGTCCTGTTCGACTCCCCCATCAACATTGCGCGGGGCGTCGCGTTTTGGCTGACCGTCCTTTTCGCCATCGGTTTCGTGCTCGGCGCACTGCTGCTGAAGGGCGAACAGCGGCAAAAATTCCTCAGATATGCTTTGATTTCCGCAGTTGCATATGCCTGTGCGGTCGCCATGCTTTTCCTCATTTGGACCTTCGTTGACGACGGGATCGTGACCATGCTCTTCGTGCCCATTCTCATTCTCATTGCCGCGATCGCGGGGAGCGCAGTCACCCTCTTTTTCAACCGCTCCAAAACGGTCGTCACCGTGCTTGCATGTATCGTCGGGGCCGCGGCGGTTGCGACCCTCGTCTGCTTCGGCGTCTATGGCACGGGGCAGGACAGCGGCATTACGGCCACGGACAACGCTCTTTTGTACGTCTGCGCCGCCGTGCTCATTGTCGTGATCGCCCTCTTTGCCCTCTTCTTCGGGAAAAAGGACAAAAAGGGATTTGACAGCAAGTCCATTTCCTACGCGGGCGTCTGCATTGCCATGAGCTTTGCGCTCTCCTATGTGAGATTTTTCAAGCTCCCCGAGGGCGGTTCGGTGACCCTCGCGTCCCTTCTCCCCCTCATGATCTATTCCTACATGTTCGGAACGAGAAAGGGCGTGTTTGCGGGGCTCATCTACGGCGTCCTGCAGGCGGTGCAGGATCCATATATCATCCACCCTGCTCAGTTCCTTTTGGACTATCCCATCGCCTTTGCGGGTATCGGTGTCGCGGGCATGTTTGCAGACTTCAAGCCGCTTGAAAAGCTCCCGCAGGTGCAATTTGCGCTCGGCGCCGTCGTCGGAAGCGCTCTCCGCTACCTTGCGCACATTCTCTCGGGCGTCTTTGCCTTTGCCGACCTCGGCGCGGACCCCGTGGGAGCGTGGGTGTACAGTTTGACCTACAACTCCTTCGTGTTCGTTGACATCGCCATTGCGATCGCAGTCGGGATCGTCGTGTTCAGTTCCAAGGCCTTTGTGAAGCAGGCGAGAAAGTTCCACCCCGCCGAAAAGAAGGAAGAGGAGTGAGGGCTACCCCGTCTTGCTTCCCCTTGTAGGGGAAGTACCCGCGTCATTCTGAGAACAAAAACAGGAACGAAGTCCATGCGGGCTGTACCGAAGCATCTCGCCGCATGTTATACGGAAGAATTCTAAATGCGTCATCCTGAGCCTGTCGAAGGATCACCGCAGCAAAAAATTAAGGTGATGGTTCGACTACGCTCACCATGACGTGATTTGGAATGTTGCCGTTTTCGCCCCGCGAGATTCTTCGGGTCAAGTCATCGGACTTCGTTTAGCCCCCGTATCTCAGAATGACGCGGGGCGGCAAGACTGTTTCCATATAAAAATTTCTCCACCGCAATTTTTCATTTTAAATTTTAAATTTTTAATTTCAAAAAAGCGCCGTGAGGCGCTTTTTCGTTACATAAGTTGCAAATTTTTTCAAATTTATACGAATTGCAAAATGTCCACCAAGATCGCAAAACCGATGAGAAGGACAAATCCCACGGCGTGGATGATCGCCTCGATCTTGCGGGAAATGGGCTTTCCGCGCGCCCACTCAATGGCGGTAAACACCACCTTGCTGCCGTCGAGGGCGGGAATGGGCAATAGGTTGAACACGGCCAAGTTCACGCCGATGAGCGAGGAGATCTCCAAAAATTGTCGGAATCCCTGGGAGGCGATCTGCGACGTCATCGTGATCGTCGTCACGGGCCCGCCAATCGCGTTCAGCCCCAGCCGCCCCGTCAAGAGCTCGCCGAGAACTCTGAAAATGGACCCCGCCTGTTTGAAGGAATAGACGAAGGACTTGCCGATCGCCTCAAAGAAGGAGAGGCGGTGCAGGCCATTCGCAAGCATGTATGTCTTTTCCGCCTCGCTGTATTTGATGCCGAGCGCACGCCATACGCAGTCTAAATCTGCGCTGTTTTTGACGGTCACGTCCTCGCGCAGCATGACCTGTATGTCCATGTCCTCGCGGCGGTCGAAGTCGCGGACGCGGTTGCCCTCTTCGTCCTCGACCCATGTAAGGCCGATCGCGCGGGAAACGCGCATTTCAACGAGGTCCCCCTTCTTCTTGCCGTTGAGGGCCTGTGCAATGTCCGTCGTGAGATAGAGGTCCTTCCCCTCTGCCTGCAGGAAAATGTCGAAATCCTGTAAACTGTAGGCGGCGTATTCGCCCGTCGCCTCCTCCGTTTCATAGACGGCGAGCATGGTCTGCCCGTAGGAGAAAAATTCGATGAGAATGAGAAGGAGAGCCAAAAGATAGTTCATCGTTGCACCCGCGACGAGCACAATGATGCGCTTCCACGGCTTCATGTTGGTGAAGTCGCCGTCGTCCGTCCAGTGGCGTTTGGGAGCGGACTTCGTTTGAGGGGATCCTTCGCTGCGCTCAGGATGAACGGTCGGCTCGGAGGGAACGGTCGGGTCAGTCGGAACGGTCGGGTCAGTCGGGTCGGGGAGCCCTTCTTCGCTCCCTCCGTTGAGGTCCGTTTCTTCGCCCCCTCCTGTGGAGGGGGGTAGGGGGGTGGGCTCTTCCTCCAATCCGTCCTCGCCGTGGAAAGCACAGTAGCCGCCGAGCGGGATGAGGCGCACGGCAAAGATCTGCC
>CANQUY010000004.1 GCA_947627125.1 uncultured Clostridia bacterium | reverse complement strand
ATCGAGGTTTCCTTCCCGATGGAGGAGGATTCGCCCATTGAGGCAATGTATCTGACGGGCCGATTCGGCGTGCGGGCGGAGGGACATTCCGTCACGCTCTGCCGCCTCAGCAAGACACTCTCCGTCGGGGACATCTCCCCGCAGGGATTGCCCTTCTACAGCGGCGAACTCGTCTATCGCTTCCCGCTCGCGGCGGGGAAATACCGCGTCAGGGTCCCGTCCTTCGGCGGCGCGCTCGTCAAGATACAGAATAGGGCGAGGGGATTTGCCCCCTTCGAGGCAGACATTTCCTCGGGCGGCACGCTGAAGGTTTCCGTTGCCGTGACCCAGCGCAACAAGTTCGGCCCTCTGCACTATCGCGGGGAGAGCCGTGGCGCATTCGGCGAATTCTGTCCTTCCGATGAAGATTTCTCGGAGGACTTCCGCCTCATCGAACAGGGCCTCTTCATGCCGCCCGAAGTCGGGGGGATCACAGATGAAGATATATAATGTAGTGCCCGAGCGCATCGTCGCGTCCTCGGGCGTAGAGAACGGAGAAAGACTGCTGCGGCCCGCCGTCCTGCAGATCGGCATCGGGCAGGAGGAAACGGCGAATATTTTGCCGCGCGGCTATCTCATCCTCGATTACGGCAGGGAGATCGTCGGCGGGGTCAGGCTGCTCTCCTATTTTTCGGAGAGGGCTGTGCCCGTGCGGCTGCGCTTCGGGGAATCGGTCGCCGAGGTGTGCGCCGAGATCGGGGAGAAAAACGCGACCAACGACCACGCCCTCCGCGACTTCCGTCTGGAGATCCCGCAGCTCTCGGACGGCGTCTACGGCGATACGGGCTTTCGGTTCCTTCGCATTGACGCGGAGGAGAAGATTTCGCTCACTGCCGCCGTTGCGGCCGACAAACGCTGCGATCTTCCCGTCACGGGTTCCTTTTCGTGCAATGACGGCCGCGTCAACGAGATCTATCGCACGGCGCGGGAGACCCTCTTCTGCTGTGTGCAGAACGGGTACATTTGGGACGGCGTCAAGCGGGACCGTCTGGTGTGGATCGGGGACCTTCATCCCGAACTCATGGGACTGCTCGCGACGGTCGGCGACTGCGAAAATGTTGCAAACTGTCTTCGCCTTGCCGTGCGGCAGACCCCGCTCCCCGGCTGGATCAACGGCATTCCCGCCTACTCGCTTTGGTGGATCGTCGATCTGCATGACTACTATGCGCATACGGGCAACCGTGCGCTATTGGAGGAACTGTCGGGCTATTTTTCCCGCCTCACGGAGCAGATCGATCTCTTCGTCAAGGAGGACGGCGAAACGGTGTTCCCCTATAACTTCCTCGACTGGCCGACCCACGGCAGGGAGGATGAGATCTTGGGGCAGACGGGGATTTTGTCGCTCGCCATGGAAAAGGCCGTGCGGCTTTCTGAAATTTTGAAGGTCAATACGCCCGCAGGGGGGATCCTTGCCCGCATCAGAAGCCGTGGACAGGTCAAGTCGAGCAAGCAGGCGGAGGCGATGTGCTTCCTCGCGGGGCTCTCACCAAGGGAGGAAACCGAATCTCTCCTCCTGCGGTACGGCGCGCGGGGGATCTCAACCTTTATGAGCTATTATATCCTGCGCTCGCTCGCGGAATGCGGCAGGGGGAAGGAGGCGCTCGGCTTCATGAAGGAGTATTACGGCGGAATGCTCGACGTCGGCGCGAGGACGTTTTGGGAGGACTTTTCCCTCGATTGGAAGGGCGGCCGCATCGACTGTTTTCCCGAAGAGGGCGAAGGGGACATCCACGGCGACTTCGGCGCACACTGCTATGTGGGATTCCGCCACAGCCTCTGCCACGGGTGGTCGTGCGGCCCCATTCCCTTCCTCATGTACACCGTCCTCGGCATAAAGATTTTGGATGTCGGCTGCCGTAAAATCGCCGTTTCTCCCGACCTCTGCGGGCTGGAGCGGGCCGAAGGGAGCTATCCCACCCCCTTCGGCCCCCTGCACATTTCGCATGAGAGGAGGGGAGAGGAAGTCGTGACGAAGATCGACGCCCCCGAGGGTATTGAGATCGTGGGCGGAGGAAAAACTCTGCTCTCTTAAATTTCATAATATTAAGGACAAGAAAACCATGAAAAAATGTTATGCACTCTTGCTGGCGGTTGTCCTGTGCTTCAGCCTCTGCGCCGTCGGCTGCAATACGGAGAAGGGACAGGGCGGAGAAACGCCGCCCGCCTCGGATCTGCCCGATAAGAACCCCGACGAACAGCCAAACAAGGACCCCGACAAGGAGCCCGAGAAGGAAGAACTTATGGAATATCGTAAATATGACTTAAAGACGTATCTCACCCCCTTCTGGGAGGGGACCGTCGTCTATAACGAAACGCTTTGGTTCGCGGGAGAGGACGACTTTTCCGCACCGCTCATGTATGCGCCCGAAGAGATCGTTTCCGTCATGAGCTACGACCTCACCAAGACGTATCAGGAGGGTAAGGACTATCTCTGGGAGAAGGGCAGCAAGGAGATCCGCCTCCCCGAAGGTTCTGCCATTCCGCACATGACGGGGGAGGAGTACTATTCGGGCTCCATGGCAAGTATCTATAACGGTTCCCTCTATTTTGCGGAAGGAAGCGATATTTGCAGCCGTCAGGTCGCTGTCACCTATCGCCACAGCGATACCGCCGAATGGACGATGCCCCGCGTCGAGAAGGAGAAATTCCCCAAGACGTTTGAAAAGCTGGAAAACGGGGAAAGCATCAACCTCGTTTTTTACGGCGACTCCATCACCGTCGGCGCGAACTCGAGCAGCTATGTCGGCTACGGCCCCTTCGCCGAGAGCTATCCGCAGATGGTGCGTTCGTACATGCAGAAACGCTATCCCTCCGCAACGGTCAACTATATCAATACGGCGGTGGGGGGAACCGATTCCAACTGGGGAAATGACGGAAAGATGAACCACGCGCTGGACAACGAGGACGGCGGCGCACATTTCAAGACCCGTGTGCTCGACAAACAGCCCGATCTTCTCTTTATCGCCTTCGGCATGAACGACGGACCCTCCGTCGAAAACTACCGCTCGAACATTCGATCGATGATAGAGCGGGTGCGTGCGGATTATCCCGACGTGGAGATCATGCTGATCTCGGGCATGACGGCCAATTATGAGGCGGCGGGATTCTATAATAAGGACTATGAGGCCTTTCAGGAGGCACTCATCGAACTCTCGGAAACCTTTGAGAATGTTGGCGTTTCCACCGTGCTGAACACCGTGCGTAGCCTCGAGGGTAGGACGCTCGGAAAACGTTTCCGCGACTGGACGGGCAACAACGTCAACCATCCCAACGACTTCATGGCCCGCGTCTATGCGCAGACCATTCTGTACACGCTCTTCGGTCCCGACTATATCGGGCACATTTGAGATCCGCTTTTTTCGGCTTTGTATCAAAAGCGTCGGTTTACCCCGACGTTTTTTATTTGTTCCTTTTTAACGCAGTCCCTGCTTCGCCCGCTCATCCTGCCCCGCCCGCTCATCCTGAGCGCAGCGAAGGATCCCATAAAACCAACGGCGGCCAGTAGCGGCGTCATGCTGAGAACGGGAGCCCGCTCATCCTGAGCGCAGCGAAGGATCCCATAAAACCAACGGCGGCCCGTGGCGGCATCATAATGAGAAGGGGAATAAAACGTAATCTACAGGAGCATTACCGAAGCATCTCGCCGCATTGTATAGCAACGCCCCGCGAGATTCTTCGGGTCAGTTCCCGTTCTCTCTTCCTGCTCCCTTTCTCAGAATGACGCGGGGCAAGTCAGTTACCGTCCTCTCTTCCTGCTCCGTTTCTACTTCGTGCCAAGGACAGCGCTCGTGCCGCGCTTAGACACGAATAGAATGCGCGCGCGGGGCAGATTAACGCGGGGCCGTTCCAATGCAGGCCATTTTTTTAGCAAAATGTTCATATAAGTCTTAAAAAATAACAGAAAGATGTGAGTTTCAGACGATTTTTTGTAATTTTTGCATATAAGGCGCATATATTTTGCGTTTATTCACTTTTTCTTTGAATATTTTGAAGCATCCGAGGGGACTAAAAAATTTATATTTATGGGGAATTATGGTCGATTTCAGCAAGAAAATACGGGAAAAATAGGGAATATATACAAAAAAATTATGACAGGTATTAGAAATAATTATGAAACAATGCATGAATTTTATTTGACACGTCAAAAAGTAAAATGGTATAATACATGCAAGTTCTATAGCGAATTTTGCCCCCATGGGGGCGGTTTGTCATTTCATGACAAACAAAAAAGTTCTAAAAAGGAGAAGTATCCATGAAACGCAAGCTATTGACAGTTCTCAGTCTTCTGTTTTCGTTGATCGGCATTTTTGCCATTGTCACAGCATGCGGCTCCGGGAACAACGAATCCGGCAACGGTGACAACACCGATATCGGAAACGCCTCGGATCATGCTGTCGTCAGTGAGTACTACTATGACGCCAACGGAAGCGAATATCTGATTTCGCTACGTTCGGAAAATTACTTCACGTATTCGATCGCAGGAGATCAGGCAGAAGGTACATATGCCCTGGAGAGCGGTGCGCTCACACTGACGCCCAAGAGCGGCGCAGCGGTCAGCGGTTCCGTTTCCGGAAACATTCTGCACCTCACATACAAAGATATTGCCTATAATTTCCTCTTGAAGGAAAATTATACCGTCCATTTCAACACGAAGGGGGGCTCTTCCGTTGCAGACGGATCTGTTCTGAACGGCAAGACGGCCACGAAGCCTCAAGACCCCAAGATGGACGGGAATGTCTTTGTCGGCTGGTATTCCGATGAGGAATTCCACAACACATACTACTTCACGGAGCCCGTCACTGGCGAGCTCACCCTTTACGCGCGCTTTGTCACGCCCATCGAGCCCGAATTTACCGTATCCTTCGCGGGCGAGGGCGCAGAGGGGATCAAACCTCAACAGACGGTCGGCGGCATGCTCTTCGATCTTCCCACACCCGAAAAGGATGGCGGAAAGTTCGTCGGCTGGTACGTTTCCCAGTCCTACGAGGCGGATAAACTTTCCTATCTCTATCATGAACAGCCCATCGAGGAGGATATCACCCTCTATGCCGTTTGGGATGACGGTTCCCCCGTCGTCAACGTGACGGAAAGCGGTGTCGATATCGAAACGAGCCTCGGCGACCGTTATACGATCACCATCACCGCCCCGAGCGGCGTAGATATCAACAACGTGTCGAGCACGTCCAAACACTATAATTACGACTTCGCCACCAAGGCGGAGGGCGTCTATAAAATCGACGTCACGCTCAACAAAAAGACGACCACCCTCTATTACAGCAACAAGACGCTCGCGCGCGTTTCCGTGTTCTCGGTCGAGGGTTCCACCGTGTTCTTCAACGGCGTCAAGAATGCGACGCGGTATTATCTTACCGCCGTATGCGGCACGCCCGGCCATGCGCAGAACGAAACGAGAATGCTCATTCCCTCCGACACCCGCAGCTGGACGTTTGACGAGTGCGAGATGCCCGAGGGCGGCTTCAGATTTACCGTCGAGGCGGAAGCGGACGGCTACCTTTCCTCCACGTCCGAAGCCTATGTCTTTACCCGCACGCTCGGCGCAGTGGAGGGGCTTACCGTCAATTCCGCGTCCGAAACTGTGACGTGGAATGCAGTCAAGGATGCGTCCTCCTATTTCGTCACGATCGAGAAGGACGGCGCGGAAGTCTATTCGGCGAACGTCGGCAAAGAAACTTCGCTCGACCTCAAATATTATGATGCGGCGAACTATACCATTAAGGTTCAGCCCATTGCGCGCGGCTGGAGCTCTCCCGAGGCGTCCGTCTATCCCTATCAAAAGACCCGCCTTGCGACGCCGAAAGCGCCCACCTACAACGGCACCAGCTTCTCTTGGGAAGCCGTTCATGACGCCACGAGTTATGTCGTCACGGTAGACGGCAAGGCATATCCCTGCGATTCGACCACGCTCGATCTTGCGGGCGTCGATTTCGACGGCAACATTTCCGATCACAAGATCACTGTCCAGGCGAAGGCAGACAATTTCACCGCTTCCCTTGAATCGGACGCGCTCACGCTCAGCTCCGTGCTCAGCGGCCTCAAGTACGAGAAGGGCACGCTCTCCTGGAACTCCGTCAGCGGCGTTACGGAATATCTTGTGACGGTCGAGGGCGCAGAGCCTCAGCACGTTCAGGATTCTTCCTACAAAGTTACATTCATGCACGATGGCACGAATAAGCTCTCCGTTGCCACTGTGATCGGCGACGCGGTTTCCGCACCCGTGGAGATTTCTGTCGAGGTCTACATTCTCACCTATGATATGGATAAGTCGGGCGCAGAACCGCACGCGGTCTATTTCCTTGCGGAAGGGGATCCCATTCCCAATCCCGACGCTCCCACATTCTACGGCTACACGTTCGACAAGTGGTATACCGCGCCGAGTTCCGGCGGCGACGTTTTCAACGACGGCGAATTCGGCAAGCAGAACCTCACGGTGTATGCGGGCTGGCAGGCGAACGTCCACACGATCAGCTTCAACGTCGGTACATACGGTTCCAAGGAAACCGAATCGATCAAGGTTCAGGTCCGCTTCGGCGAGAGAGCGGATATCGAAGGCCATGCGCTTCCCGTTCCCGAATCCAACAACAGTAACCGCGTATTCTACGGCTGGCACTACGGCAGCGACGTCGGAGCCCTGCTCGCCGACTATGAAGGCAAATTCACCACAGAATTCCTTGTAGACGATGACGTCACCGTGTACGCTTCCTATGTCGAAGTGTTCACGTTCACGAAGGACGAAGCGACGAAGGGCGGATATTCCGTTTCAAAGGGTCCCGCCATCACGCAGGGCATTGTGACCAAGGCGAAGGTGCCCGCAAGATACGGCACGGCTCCCGTCACAGCCATTTCGGACTTCTCTTACTGCACCAGACTCGAAACGCTCGATATTCCCGATACGATCACTTCCATCATCAGCGGTACCCAAAACTCGTCGTTCAGGGGTTGCTCGGCTCTCTATGCCGTCAACGTCTATGAGGTCGAGCCCAATTTTGCGGTATTCAGCTCCGATGACGGTGTGCTCATCAAGAAGGAAGAGGCCTCGTCCAAGACGTTGCTGTATTTCTTCCCCGCAGCGAAGTCGGGCGAATATACGATTCCCGACAGCGTGACTTCCATTCCCTCGGGCGCATTCTTGAATATAACTTTGCTCGAAAAGCTCTATATCGGCAAGAATGTTGACGAGATCCAGCAGGATGCATTCAAATCATGCTCCGCGCTCTCTGAGATCGTATTCCTTTCCGGCGGCACTTCGGATATTGATATCCGCGACGGCGCATTCAGTTCCTGCTCCAAGCTCACGTCCATTACGCTTCCCGCACGTATTAAGAATGTTACGGCAGATACGTTCTCGGCTCTTTCCGGCCTCACCGAATTCAAGGTAGAGGAAGAGGGCGGCATCTTCTCCGCGATCGATGGACTTCTCTGCAAGGACTATAACGAAAACGGCGTGATCGGCGAGGAGATCGTTGCCGCGCCGAAGAACAGGGATTACGGCGATTACACCCTTCCCGACGGCGTTGTTTCCGTCGGCGAAAAAGCGTTCTACTATATCACCAAACTTACGGGGATCACCATTCCCGGTTCGGTCGTCAATATTGCGTCCGAAGCGTTTGAACGCACCACAAAACTTGCGAAGATCGAATTCCAGGGCACGGCGCAGGATCTTGACCTGACAATCGGCGACAAGGCATTCTACGCAGGTTATACGAACACCAACGGCAAAGATACTGCCGCAAACAATACGCTCATAAAGCAACTTCATCTGCCCGCCAACCTTGTTTCTCTCGGCCAGTACTCCTTCGGCAGATACACCAATCTCACCGAAGTTTGGGTGACGACGAGCGGTACCAACCGTACCGAGGTCGATTTCAAGGATCAAGCATTCTCGGGCGTGTACGACTCCACCGATTACAATATCCCGCAGTACGTTACGACGATACATATCGGCAAGGAATGCCCTGCGTTCTCCTTCTCGGGCGTGTTCGGCAGCAAGCTGACCACAGTGGATATCGAGGACGGCAACCCCTATGTAAAATCCCTCGAGGACGGCGTCGTTTACAATCTCGACGTCACGGAGATCCTGTTCTATCCCGACGCAAGGGAGGGTGAATACGATATTCCCGATACGGTCACTTCCATTGCAGCTTCCATGTTTGCGAACAGGGTAAATCTCACAGGCGTCAAGATCCCCACCTCCGTCACGAGCATTGGCGACAGCGCATTCAGCGGCTGCACGTCGCTTGAATGGGTCGTGTTCGACGGCGCAGAGAAAGACGAGGGCGGAGATCTCACGATCGGCCAGCTTGCCTTCAACAACTGCGAGGTTCTTTCAAATATCGTTCTTCCCAACCGTCTTACCGAACTCGGCGTAGGCGTATTCAAAAATTGCGAGAGCTTGACCTCCATCAAACTCCCGAAAAAACTCACAAAGGTCGATAAATCGCCGGCTACGCTTTACCAATCGACGGGCGACATTTCTTACTTCGATTTGTTCAGCGGGTGCATCAATCTGACCGATATCACCGTCGATCCCGAAAATACGAGCTTCACGGCGCAAGACAGCGTTCTCTATCAGGTATTGCCTATGAAGAAAACGCAGGACGGCGAAGCCGAAAACGTCGCTTACGAAGTGCTCTATGTCCTTCCCGGCGCAGAGGGCACGGTCACCATTCCCGGTACGGTCCGTATCGTCGATTCTTGGTCCTTCATGGGGATCGACAAAGCGACGGCCATTGAATTCCAGCCGTTGGTCGAGCTCTATGACCCGCGACGGGCGAACTCGACGCGACGGAATTCACCTTCAAGGAACAGTCCTTCATGGGCGTGGATCAGAACGTGCACACGAATGCCTACAATACGAGCGTGAAGAGCATCAAACTTCCCGACGGTCTTAAGACGGTCCGCAGGAACTTTGTCTACGCATTCATGGGACTTACGTCCGTTGTGGTTCCCAAGTCCGTGACTATGTTCGAGAGGTCGCCGTTCTATCACTGCACAAACATCTCCGACATTACCTTTGAACAAGGCGGCACGGAGCCCCTCATCTTTGAGGACGGCAAAACTCCTTCCGTCAGCGGCAGCCATATCGACGGCAAGGAAGGCGTCTTTGGCACCTACTATACCGATACGATCGATATAGGTACATCCTCAATGAGGACGATCGAGTACGACTACAGGCTGAAGATCGAGAGCATTGTTCTTCCTTCCCGTACCCAAAGGCTTGGCGAGTATGCGTTCTACAAATCGCATGTGAAGTCCGTCACCTTCGACGGCGACCTCAGCTATCTGGAGAAGCAGCCCGCGGCCTCCGACGCCGAAGAGGGAGAGGATGCGGATTCGGGCAAGATCTTGCTCGAAATCGGAGAGGGCGCCTTTGAAGACTGCGTAGAGCTCAAAGACTTCAAGATCCCCGACAATACGAAGATCCTCGGGAGTGAGAGTTCGATCGGCCAGCCTGTATTCCGCAACGTGACCCTCTCCGAAATCAAACTTCCCGACACTCTCGAAACCATCGGCGGGGCTGCATTCGGGTATGTGAAGTTCGTCGGCGAACAGGATACCCTCGTATTCCCCAAGAACTTGAAGACGATCGGAATGAACGCTTTCTCGGCAGGGGATCCTTTCCACTTCAAGACGTTGGATTTCTCAAAATCGTCGCAACTCACCAAGATCGATCAATACGCATTCTCCAACATAAAGGAGCTTGAGAGCGTCACATTCGCCGAGGCAACGGCGGAATCGCCCGCGTTCACCATCGGCATGCGTGCGTTCAGCAGCGATCCGCTTCTCGACAATGTGGAGCTTCCCGCAAACCTCACCACGATGAATCAAAGCATCTTTGAGAATGACACGGGGCTCAAGACCTTCTCCTTCGCGACATATAAAGAAAATACGGTGCGCGATGGCGTGGATATCAGCGGCAAGAGCGATTTGACCAAGATCGATAAGGAAAACTTCTTAAAGACAGGGATCGAGAGCATTGTGTTCCCCGAATCCACGGCCGAAGAAATCACGCTCGGCGAGAACCTCTTCAAGCAGTGCACTTCTCTTACCTATGTCAAGCTCTCCACATCCATCAAGAAGATCGATAACGTATTCAGCGGATGCAGCAGTATCAAGTCCGTAGAAGTTGCGGCGGGGAGCGGAAACTTCTCCACCCCGGAGGGCTCCGACCTTCCCGCCCTGTACGACAAAGACGGCAAGTCCATTCTGTACGTCTACAGCGCAGTAGAGGGCGAAGTCCGGATCCTCGCAGGCGATACGGTCGGCGCGAGCGCATTCAAGGGGCAGGCCGGTATCAAGAAGATCACGATCGGCCCGAGCATCAAAACGATTGCCGACTACGCTTTCAAGGATTGCGTTTATCTCGAGAGCGTGGAGTTCCAGGCAGGCAGCACGCTTCAGACGATCGGCAAGTATGCATTTGACGGGTGCTATAACTTACAGACCATCAACTTGCAGAACTGCCAGTATCTCGAAACGATCGACAACTATGCATTCAATAACACCGACTCGCTGACGAGCATTGTTCTTCCCGCCTCGGTGAAGATGCTCGGGACGTATGCTTTCTATTACTCGGGCGCTTCTAAGATCGATCTTTCCGCCTGCACGCAGCTCACGGAAATTAAGGAATCCACATTTGCGTTCACGTCCAACCTCAACGAAGTGAAGTTCCCCGCTTCCGTGACCAAGGTGGGGGCGGCTCTGTTCCGCAACTCGACCATCGGATCCGTCGATCTCTCCGTCTGCACAGGGCTTGAGGCAATCGCAACCGGAACGTATGGTATGTTCCAGAACTGCACACAGCTCACGGAGGTAAAGCTTCCCGCAAGCCTCGTTTTCCTCGGGACCAACACCTTTAACGGCTGTACCTCCCTCACCGAAGTTGACCTCTCCAATACGAAGATCGAGTTCTTCTCCTCTACGAGCGGGAAGACCGGCACGGGCACCTTGAACGTCTTTAATAACTGTTCCTCGCTCGAAACGGTGAAGTTCCCCGCAACGCTCAAGTATATCGGCGCAAACGCATTCAACGGCACGGAGTCCCTCAAGGAGATCTATATCGGCGAGCTCGATGCGAACGACTTCACGGGCATCGAAACCTTTGTCGCCAATGCGTTCTCTAAGAGCGGCCTTACGAGCGCAAAGATCTCGGGAAAGAGCACTTTCAATAAGGCTGTTTTCTCGGATTGCGCGAAACTTAAGAGTATTGAGATCGAGGACGCTGCCTCGCTGACGACGATTCCTGAATCTATGTTCAGCGGCTGCGCGAACCTCTCGTCCTTCGACTTCACGAAGCTCACGGAACTTACCACCATCGGGAAGGAAGCCTTCAAGGGCTGCGCTTTGCTGACCACGGCCGACCTCTCGTTCTGCAAGGGTCAGACGTCAACGACTGCGAGCAAGACCTTCCTCGGCTCGGGCAGTACCAACTCCGGGATCTTCCAGGATTGCACCTCGCTCACGTCCGTGAAGCTCCCCGCAAATGTAGACAGGTTGGGGAACAGCGTGTTCCAGAACACGGGCTTCAGCAAGATCGACTTCTCGGTGTTCCAAAACATCAAGACGTGGGGCACGAACACCTTCAAAGGCTGCGTGAATCTCACCAATTTGACGCTCACCAAAGATCTCAAAGGAAAGTTCGGCACGAATACCTTCCAGGACTGCACAGGGCTCCAGACGGTGACCGTGAAGGCTGACTATGGGTACGAAATTCCCAACTATATGTTTGCAGGTTGCACGTCCCTCAAGACGGTGACTTTTGAAGATGGGTATAGTAAGAATATCGGCCAATACGCATTCCAGAATGACACTGAGCTCACAACGGTGAAATTCGGCAGCGGGCAGGGCGGAACGGTTGGCAATTACGCCTTCAGCGGCTGCTCCGCATTGACGGATATCAACCTCGGAGTGACGAAGTTCACTTCGTTCGGTACTTGGATGTTCAATAAGTGCGTCAACCTCAAGAGCGCGGATCTCCGCGGCTCCACCGCAACAAAGCTCGGCGACCACATGTTTGACGGCTGCGAATCTCTCTCGGACGTGAAACTTTCCAGCACGATCAACTATTTGGGGATCTATACCTTCCAGAACTGCGTCGGCCTCAAGGAGATCGACCTCTCCAATACCAAGCTCAACCGTATTACCACAACTACGGCAACGAGCGACGTCACCTACAGCAGCGCTTCCTATGTATTCAATGGCTGCACGAGCCTTCAAAGGGTGATCCTGCCCGTGGGCGTCACGCAGATCGCGGGCTATGCCTTCCAGAACTGCATAAGCCTTGAAACGATCGAGAATCTCAATATGTCCGAACTCACGCATATCGGCACCTTTGCCTTTGCAAATTGCGTCAAGCTGTTTGACGGCCAAACGATCGATTTGTCGGGCATTCCCGATAGTAAGGGCGTGGTCGCAGAAGGCGCATTCCTCGGTTGCGGCGGCATTGTGGGCTTCACCGCATCGGGGGCGACGAACATACAGTATTCGAGCAGCAGCAGGATCTACGACCTCTCGGCAGAGAACGGATTCCTCTTCGTCACGCAGAACAATGTGGAGGATCCTGTGAGGATGATCATTGCAGGCCCCTACGATGCTATCGTTGAAAACGGCACCCTCAAGCTCACGGGAGATTACACTCTGCCCGCGAAGGCCTTCCAGAATTTCAACCTCGAGGGCATCACCAAGCTCGATCTCTCCGCATTGGATCATATGGACAGCGTTCCCTCGAATGCGTTCAACGGTTCCTCCTTCTCGGAGATCATCCTGCCCGATACCGTCACCGAGATCGGCGGCAATGCCTTCCAGAACTGCTTGAATCTTACGACGGTCGTCCTGCCCGAGGGCCTCACAAAAATCAACACCTATGCTTTCTCCGGCAGCGGCATCACCACGATCGAGATCCCCGCTTCCGTCACGAGCATTGCAAACGGCGCGTTTGCGAATACGGCCTCGCTGCAGAAGGTCACTTTCGCGGAACCCGCGGATGGCGAAGAAGGGGAGCCTCTGAGCATGGTTGACGGGTCAACTTCCAATTCCGTGTTCATCAACTCCGCGATCCAGAACATAACCTTCCCCGCACGCCTTGCCAAGATCCCCGCTTACGGCTTCTACAACACGAAACTGCAGAGCGTTGTGATCCCTGAAACCGTCAGCGAGATCGGAAACTATGCGTTTACGGGAAGCGCACTCACCTCTGTGACGTTTGAGGGCAATCCCACCGTCGGGACCTATCTCTTCCAGAACTGCGCTTCGCTCGCAACGGTGGACTTCGGACCCTGCACGACGATCAATACGCGCGAATTTGAAGGAACGGCGCTTACGGATCTCACGATTCCCGATACGGTCACCACGATCGGCCAATACGCATTCCGCAACTGCTTGAGCCTCACGCGCGTCCATCTCCCCGAGGGGTTGGAGCAGATCCAGAATTATACGTTCAGCGGCTGCACGGCGCTTGAGTCTGTGGATATCCCCGATTCCGTCACGGGCTTCCTCGGCAACTGCTTCGAGAACTGCGAGAGTTTGACGAGCATCACGATCCCCGAGAATGTGACGGCGCTCGCGAACGCTGCATTTAGCGGATGCACTTCGCTCGAGGGCGACCTCGTTCTTCCCGACACGCTCGTAACGCTCGGCGGGAACGTGTTTGCGAACTGCACGAAGCTCCACAGTGTCGAGCTTGCCGCGACGGTCACGAGCAGCCTCAACGCCACGACCTTTACAGGTTGGACGGAGAAACAGGAGATCCGTTTCCGCTGCACCGCATTTGAAGTTGCGGCATCGTCCATGGGCGTAAGCTGGCTGAGAGGCCTTGGCGCCACCGTCATCTTCAATTACGGCACGGAGAACTGATGGCCTGCCTTGTGTAATTGAATTAACACTTTTTAGCGTCCCCCCGCGAATTTCCGCAAGGATCTTCGCGGAGGGTATACGCTGTTTTTGAGAACTTATTTCCAAAAGGAGGCAAATGCGAATGGAAAAGAACAATTTATTCAAAAAATACCATAGGCGCATCGCCGCAGAGGGGATCTTGAAATCTCTCCTTTACGGGCTGATCGCGGGCAGCGTGCTCGTTCTCATCACTGCGCTTTTGAGCTGGTTCTTTGGCTTCAAGGGCGGCCTGTGGCTCTCCATCGGGCTCTTCTTCGTGGGGCTCGCCGCAACGGCTCTGCCGCTCTACTTCTTCAAATTCCGTCCCACGGCCAAGGCGATCGCCGTCCGTGTGGACGCCTTGGGCCTCGAAGAGAGGCTCCTCACCATGCTCGAGCTCGAGGGGGACGACAGCTATATCGCCACCCGCCAGCGCGAGGACGCCATTCATGCGATGAACTCGCTCGATTCGATGCTCGTCAAGATCGTCATCTCCGCTCTTCTCATCGGCCTCGTCGGCGTATCGCTCGTCTTTGGCTTCGGCGGCGGGACGACCGTTTCCGCCCTCTATTATGCCGACGTCATTCCGAGCGGCATGGAGCTCTTGGAGGGGGAGAAAACGTATTTCACTTTCACGGTCAACTACGGCGTTTCATCAGGCGAAGAAACGGGAGCGATCGTGCTTTGGACGGATGACTTGGCGCACACTGCGACCGATCTCAACGATCCGTTTGCGGGGCTCACGCCCTTCAGCGGCCCCGTTTCGGTGACGGAAGGGGAGGACGCTCCCGCCGTCTATGCCGTTCCCGCCACGGGCTATGCCTTTGTCGGCTGGTCGGACGGCGTGACGGATCCCTACCGCAAGGATACGAATGTGATGGGCTCCCTCAACGTGACGGCCATGTTTGTCCCCGTCGGCCTCAATGTGGAAGAGCTTCAACAGGACGCCTATTTCAATCAAAACAGTCAAAGCGGACAGAACGGCGGCGACCCCTCTAATTTTGACGGCGGTTCCTCTTCGGACGCGCCTTCCCAGCCCAGCGGCAACGGAAACGGCGACGGCAGCGATTCCGAGGACTCGGATTCCCACTCCTCCGGGAACCAACAGATCATCGACAGCAATCACTACTACGGCGACGAGTTCGGCAACTCGTACAATGACGCGCAGGGCCGCCTCGAATCGGACAGCAACCTCTCCGAGGATATGAAGGGGTGGATCTCCGATTACTTCGGGAGCATCGGCACGGGCGGCAGCCAAAACGGTGAAGGAGAAGGCGAGGGTGAAGGCGGCGACCTCGGAGGGGGCCTTGGCGGTACAACGCAGCCTTGAAGTTCAGACGTCAGAAATCAATAAAATTCAAATAAAGAGAGAAAAAAAATGGTTACAGAAAAGGACATCAATCAATTCAGCGAACAGTGCAAAAACATCTTTGAGCAGATCTCCCGCGACGTCGTCGGGCAGGAACCTGTCGTACAGGGGACGGTCATTGCGATGATCGCAGGGGGCAATGTGCTCCTCGAGGGCGTCCCCGGCGTCGGAAAGACGAGGCTCGTCAGAACGCTCGGCAGAGTGTTCTCCCTGCCGTTCTCCCGTATCCAGTTCACGCCCGACCTCATGCCCGCGGACGTCACGGGTACCAATATCATCGTCAAGGATGAGGCGGGGAATTCTTCGTTCAGCTTCCAGCCCGGTCCCATTTTCGCCAACATTATCCTTGCCGACGAGATCAACCGTGCGACGCCCAAGACGCAGTCCGCTCTCCTTGAGGCCATGCAGGAGCACACCGTCACGGTCATGGGTGTTTCGAGAAAGCTCAACGAGCCGTTTTTCGTCCTCGCGACGCAGAATCCCATCGAGCAGGATGGCACTTATCCGCTGCCCGAAGCGCAGATGGACCGTTTCATGTTCAAACTTCTCGTGCCCGATCCCTCTCTCGATGAGCTCATGAAGATCGTCAACCTGACGCAAAAGACGATGGAAGAGGTTGCGGATGCGGCGTGCACTGGCGAGGAGCTCCTCCGCATGCGTGCAACTGCCAACCAGATCCCTGTGGCGGAGGAGGTCATGAAGTACGCCATGATCATGGTCGCGGCGACCCACCCCGAGGGCGAATGCGCCACCGAGGCCGCCAAGAAGTACATCCGCGTCGGCGCGAGCCCCCGTGCGGGACAGGCGATCATCTCCGCGGCGAAGGTCCTTGCCCTCATCAAAGGCAGGTTCAACGTTGCCTACAGCGATCTCACGGAACTCGCATATCCCACGCTCCGCCATCGTATCAAGCTCAATTTCGAGGCAGTTGCAGAGCGCATCTCCGCGGATGACGTCATCAAGATGGTCATTGAAGAGGTAGAAAAGAAGTATAAAAAATCCTGAGCAAAGGCAAGGTAGACGTGAAAGGTTCACTTTTAAACGACGCGTTCTTCAGCAGGCTGGAGGCGATGTCCTTGAATTTAAAATCGAGCCTTGCGGGTTATTTCGGCGGGAAGCACCTCGTGCGCACCTACGGGCAGACGGTGGAATTTGCCGATTTCAGGGAGTATCAGCTCGGCGATGATATCCGCCGTATCGACTGGAATTTGTTCAGCCGCTTTGAAAAATACTTTCTCAGACTGTATACCGATGAAAGGCAGATGCAGATCCAGATCTTTTTGGATTGTTCCGCCTCGATGGGCAGCGAGGACCCGCGCAAGGCAGCATATGCCGTCGCCGCGACTGCGGCGTTCGGCTTTTTGGCCGTGCAGAACATGGATAAACTCTCGATCAATCTCCTGAAGGGGGAAACTTCGGAAAATCCGTTCGGCACGATCGTCGGCAAGAATAGCTTTTTCCGCGCCGTCGGGCAGCTCGAAGAGGTGGAGTTTGACGGCGAAACGGATCTCGAAAAGGCCGTCAAGAACTGTATGGACACGGGGACGAACAACGGCCTCTCCATCATCATCTCCGACTTTTTCACGGACAGCAACTGGAAAAATGCCGTGGACTATCTGCTCTACAAGAAGCGGCAGGTCCTCCTTCTCCAGATCATGACGCCCGAGGAGATCGATCCCACCTACGACGGCCGCGTCAATCTTCTCGACGCCGAGGCGGTGGATTTTTCGGATACGCGCAACATGAAACTCCGCATTACGCGTGGCATGCAGGCCGCCTATGCCGAGGCTTTACATGATTTTGTGGAGGAGATCGGCTCCTTCTGCAAGAAGAGAGGGGCAAATTTCCTCTCCGTCAATACGGGCGACCCCATTGAGCGTGTTCTCTTCGGCGAGCTTTTAAAGGTAGGTATCATGTCATGATGCAGCTCTTATTGCCGCTTGGACTTTTGGGACTTTTAGGCGTCCTTGCGCTCATCATTATCTATATCGTCCGCCCCAATTACGAAACGAAACATGTCAACAGTACCTACGTCTGGAAGCTGAGCCTGAAGTACAGGAAAAAGCGTCTGCCCACGAGCAAACTGCGCAACATTCTGATTTTCATCTGCCAGGTGCTCATTCTCACCGCCATGGCAATGATCCTGACCAAGCCCGCCATCGTGCACGAAACGGTGGGGGACGAAAACGAACTCATCGCCGTGATCGATTCCTCCATGAGCATGTTCACGGCCACGGAGGAAGGCACGACCCGCTTTGCACGCGCGGTCGATAAGGCCATTGAGGAGTGCGACGCAGTCATCGGCGCGGGCGGAAAGGTTTCCGTCATTCTTGCGGACGATCAGCCCGCCTATCTCTACCAGCGCGTCGGAGCGGCGGAACGGGCCGTTCTTTTGGACAGTCTGAATGCCCTCAAGGGGGACGGAACCGTGAACGAAGTGCAGTGCTCCTACGGCATTTCCGACCTCGACAAGGCAATGGAACTCAGCGAGGCCGTCCTTGCCGAAAATCCGTACGCGCGCGTCAGCGTCTATACCGACAAGGGCTATCAGTATGTTCCCGACAATATCAATCTCGTCCCCGTCGTCGATGAGGGGGACTGGAACGTCGGTATCCTGAACGCGAGCGCGGAGCTCGACGACGGCTTCTACCAGCTCACCGTGCAGATCGCCTGCTACGGCGATTCGCGCGACGTGGACCTCAACGTGCATGTGTACGGCGCAAACGCCGCCGACGCGGACGCGAACGGCAAGGATATGGACGTCATCACAAAGACCGTTTTCTGTGACGACGGCGAAGTCAAGACAGTCATCTTCCGCTATGAGGCGGGGGAAGAAACGGACAGTATCAAGTATTACGATCTCAGCCTCAACGAGAGGTTCTATACCTTCCGTTCCATTGAACTCTATGTGGAGGAGGACGACAGCCTGAAGCTCGACAACAGCTTCTTTCTCTACGGCGGGCTCAAGGAAGTGGTCAGAGTCCAATATGCGAGCGACGGCGGCGTCCCCGTCGATCCCTCGCAGGGCTCAGTCGGCGCAAACCCCTTCGTCAATGCCATTCTTCCCGTCATGAAGAAGGCGTTTGCCTCCCGCTGGGACATTCAGGTCACGGAGGTGCGGCAGGGCGATCCCCCCGCGACCTCGGGCTTCGACGTCTATATCTTCGAGCACTCCATGCCGCAGGAACTTCCGACGGACGGCGTCGTCTTTCTCTTTGACCCGCAGGGTTCCCCCCGCGGCTCGGATATTACGGCGAAGAGGGATGTGACGCTCAACAATCGGACGGCGCTGACCGCAGAAACGGCGGAGCATCCCGTCCTGCAAAACGTCATAGCGGGCAATATCGAGATCACCCGGTATGTCGAGATGGACCATGCGAGCGACAGCGGATATGAAGTTCTCATGTCTTGCAGGGGAGCTCCCGTCCTGCTCGTCCGCAACGACCGCGACGTCAAGACGGCGATCATGGCCTTCAGCGTGCACAATTCCACCATCGTCATGCTGCCCGATTGGGTCATTCTCATGTATAATCTCTTCGATTATTTCCTGCCCTCCACAGTGGTAGGGAACAGCTTCGAGGTCAACGAGAGCATCGAGGTGAACGCCCGCGGCCAGCGCACGACCGTCGCTTCCGAGCAGGGGACCATGGAGCCCGCCGAGATCGAGGAATTCCCCGCGACGCTCTCCTTTGCGATCCCCGGGACGTATACGTTCGACGTGAATACCTATTTTGCAAAGAAAGCTCCCACGGAATTTATTTATGTGCGCCCGCCCGAGGAGGAGAGCAATATCCTCGCCGTAGAGGAGTCCCTCCAGAATCCCTTCATGAACCAGGAAGCGATCGACGTCTACGACGACCTCCTCGTCTGGTTCGCCGCCGCGCTCGTCGCGCTGCTGTTTGTGGAATGGGCGCTGCATTCGCTTGAAAAATCTTAAAGGAGAGAGAAGATGACAGGATTTAGTATCGAATTCACATATCCCTGGCTGCTTCTGCTCCTCATCCCCGCAGCCGTTCTCACCGTGCTGCCGTACTTCTTTCTGAATAAAAAGTACAGGCGCACGCGCAACCGCATCATCTCCATGGTGATGCACGGCCTTGTCATGCTGTTTGCGATCCTTGCGCTCTCGGGCATGACGTTCAACTACACCATCCACAACGAGGAGAATGAGATCTTGCTCCTCGTGGACGTTTCCGACACGGAGCAGACCTGCGCGGACCGCAGAGATATCTTCATCGACGAAGTCATCAGCGAGAGTGCGGAGGACGGCTACCGTATCGGCGTCGTGACGTTCGGCTTTGACCAACGCTATATCGTCCCGTTCACTTCGGACGCCGAGGACGCCCTTGCAAAGTACTATGCCGCGGAGGAACTGCCCGACGTCACGGCAACGGATATCGCCGCGGCTCTCCGCTATGCGCAGACCCTCTTCCGCTACCCCGAATCCGCCAAGATCGTCCTCGTGACAGACGGCAAACAGACGGACGAAAACGCCCGTTCCGTCATCCGTTCGATCGCGGCGCAGGGGATCAGGGTGGATACCGTGAACATTTCGGAGGACTATGGTTCGGACGGCCTGCAAGTGCTGAACGTCGTCTTCCCCAACACACATTTCGGCCCCAATGAGGAACTCACCTTTGACGTGGAGATCCTGAGCAAGGAGAGCAACCGCACGGCGTCCATCGAGATCCTCGACAACGGGGAGAAGATGGACCTCGGCGACGGGGCGCAGTTCGGCCTGATCGCAGGTACGCAGACCGTATCGTTCAAGAATACGTTCACAACGCGGGGCGTGCATCGGATCGAAGTCTACGTCACGCTGGATTCCGACGCCGTGGAGGAGAACAACAAGTACTGTTCCTACTTCGACGTTGAAATCTTTAACAAAGTTCTCATTCTCGAGCAGAAGGAGGGGCAGTCCGAACTCCTCAAGGGCATTCTCGAAACGGAGATCGGCGACATCTCTTATGACGTCACGGTGCTCAGCGTCGGGGAGGCTCCCTCAACGATCGGCGAGCTCTGCGTCTACGATCAGGTCATTCTGAACAACATTGCCAATTCCGATCTCAACGAGGGATTTGACGCCCTGCTCTACGACTATGTATATAATATCGGCGGCGGGCTCTTTACGACGGGCGGCACGGAGATCGGCGAAAACGGCGACGCGGTTGCCCATGCCTACAAGCGCACCGACCTCGCCAACACCCTGCTCCAGCAGATGCTCCCCGTACAGGCGATCGATTACACGCCTCCCGTCGGGGTGGAGTTCATCATCGACGTGTCGGGCTCGATGGACAGCGGCGATAAGCTCCAACATGCAAAGGAGGGCGCGGTGGACTGTCTTAACGTGCTTTCCGAACGCGACTTCGTCGGCATCATCACCCTTTCGAGTATCTACGGCGTGGTTCTCGATCTGACGCCCCGCACGCAGGACACCATCATCAAGGAAGCGATCGGCTCGGTGACGAGCGGCGGGAGCACAAAATTTTCCGTTGCGATCCGCCGTGCGGGCGACGCGCTCAAGACGCTCAAACAGGTCGAAAAACGCCATATCGTCGTCGTGACGGACGGCGGCGCCAACAGCGAGAGCCAGAGTACCTACCTCGACGCCGCAAAACAGTACTATCAGGAGGACGGTATCACGATCTCCGTTGTCGGGATCGAGATGTCCGCCTCCGACTATTCCGCAATGAAGACGCTCACCGATTCGACGGGCGGAAAGATCTACAACGTGGAGGATCCGGGGCATGTCAGCGAAGTCATGATGGGCGATCTGAGTGCGGACGAGATCAAAGAAACGGACATGAAGACCTTCAATCCCGTCATCAACGACCCGCTCCACAGCCTTGCGGCGGGAATAGAAAAGGGGGATGAGGAGAGCGGCGACTCCACCCGATTGACGCTCTCCGCCACCCTCGACGGCTTCTTTGGCACGCGCGCCCGTTCGAGCGCCGATACCGTGATGGTCGGCGAATACAACGTCCCCATCTATTCCCAGTGGAAAGTCGGCCAGGGCATGGTCGGAAGTTTCATGTGCGACGTCTATGGAGAGTGGTCCGCGGCCTTCATGGCAGATAAAAATGCCCAGCGGTTTTTGCGGAACGTCGTCGGCAACCTCATGCCGATGCAGGATATCCACTCGCAGGAGATCAAGCTCAGCCTGCGCGAAGAGAATTACTTTAACCAGCTAAACATCTCCGCGAATCTCGGAGAGGGAGATACGCTTACGGGCTCCGTCGAGCGCATCGGCGGCGACGGGGGAACCATTTCTCTCCTCGAGGAGAATCAGGAGCCGATGAGCGATTTTTACGTCACGGGTTACCTCAACGCAGATTCCCACTTCTCGCGCTGCAACTTTGTCATCAAGACCCCGGGGCTCTACTGCATCACGATCACAAAGCATCTCGCGGACGGGGGAGAAGTTTCCGCCGTCATGTATAAAACCTTCTCCTATTCGGCCGAGTACGCGGAGTGGGAGGACACGGACGGCGAAAAGGACAGCTCCGTTCTCCTTTCGGAACTTGCGGAGCGGGGCGGCGGAAAGACGGTCGCAGAGGACGACCCGTGGAGCGTCTTTGCGGAGATGGTCCCCGAGATCCACAGGACTTTCGACCCGAGGATCCTGTTCATGATCACCTCAATCGTCCTGTTCTTGATCGACATGATCGTGCGGAAATTTAAGTTCAAGTGGCTGCACGAGATTATACGGGAACACAAAGAGAAAAAGGCGGAAGAAAAATGAAAAGATTATCGGTGATATTATCGGCAATTCTGATTTTGTGTGTTTCCGTCGTCTTTTCGGCCTGCGGTGAAACCGCAAAACTCCCCGCGCCCGCAAACCTCTATGTGGATGAAGATGAAAATCTCTATTGGTCGGAGGTGCAGGACGCCCGCAGCTACGAGCTCGAGATCACGCCGCAGGGCGGGACGCCCGAAGTCCGTCCCATACGCCGCAACACATATGGCCTCCGCACGCTCGCGGAGGGGGATTACGATTTCCGCATCCGCGCGCTCGGACAGGGAGAACTCTCTTCCGATTGGTCTGCTCCGCTCTCCTATCGGAAATTCCCGGACAGCGGCTATATCTATAGGGCGCTCGACGACGGCACGGCGTGGACGCTCACGTCGGGGCGCTCCTCGACGGGGGAGATCACCATCGAAGATACCTACCGCGGGAAGCCCGTCGTGCAAATCGGCGACGGCGCATTCCGCAACAACCAGGATGTGACCTCCGTTACGGTCGGGAAATATGTGCGTGCATTGGGCGAGCGCGTATTCTATAACTGTATCGCGCTCCATACCGTCAATTTGCCCGACTCCATTCTCTCGATGGGCGGTTCGGTGTTCTACGGCTGTACGTCGCTGGAATCGGTGAAACTTCCCGCACAGCTTGCGGCCGTTCCCGAGTACACCTTCGCCTACTGCGCCGCGCTGAAAACGGTGGAATTCCCCGAGAATGTTCAGACGATCGGCGAATCGGCATTCTACAGCTGTAGCTCGCTCGAGGAGATCTCGATCCCCGATTCGGTCCTCTCCATCGGCCAATATGCCTTTTCAAAGGATGATAAACTCACCTCCGTCACCGTCGGCGCGGGAATGCGTTCGGTCGGCGGGCACGCCTTTTCGGACAACAAACTTCTTACAACGGTCAAGTTTGCGGAGAATTACGAGGGCTTGGACTTTGGCACAAGTTGCTTTACGGGCTGTCCCGAACTTGCCGCATTCGCATTCCCCGCGGGGACAACCGCCGTTCCGAATTCCTGTTTCGACGGGGACGCCAAGCTCGCCGAGGTCTCGATCCCCGAGAGCGTGACGGAAGTCGGGTACGGTGCATTCCGCAACACAAAACTTGTCGCCGATCAGGAGGGGAAGTGGACGTATGCGGACAAGTGGCTCATCTCCGTTCCGCAGGAGCTTCAGAAGGAATTGACGGAGCTCGGGCCGCAGGACTTCCGCGAAGATACTATCGGGATCGGCTACGGCGTGTTTATGACGAGCATGTCGGGCGAGGATGAATCGCTCTGGGTCGGCTGTATCGGCCTGCAGAGAGTGACGCTTCCCAAATCCTTGCGATATATCGGGACCGCGGCTTTTTACGGCTGTCCGTTCTATTTCTTCATGGTGGAGAACGGGTCACAGCTCGAATCCATCGGGGAACAGGCCTTCCGCGAATGTACGCGCCTCTTCAACCTGCGACTTTCCTATGAGAGTGCAGGCAGATTGGCCAGCAACCTCAAGAGCATCGGAAGCTATGCTTTCTATGGGTGTCTTTCGCTGAGCAACTACGTGCAGACTCCCGAACTCATCGTTCCCGCCAGCGTGACGCATGTCGGGCAGCGGGTGTTCGACGATACCCCTCTCTACGAAAACAGCGCGTCAAGCGGTGTGATCTATGCGGGGAATTGGGTCGTCGGCTTCGATGCGGAGAGCGGCATCACGGCGGTGGAACTCGGCGAGGACGTCGTCGGCATTGCCGATTATGCCTTTGCCTACAGCACTGAGATCCTCTCCATCGAGGGAACTTCCCATGTGCGCAACATCGGCGAGGGGGCCTTTATGGACTGCGAAGGGTTGAAGCAGGTGAGGCTCAACCGCAATATCACGACGATCGCGCCCTTCACCTTCGCCCAGTGCATCGCTCTCACCGACGTCGGCGAGCTTCCCGCGCGGATCGAAGAGATCGGCGACTACGCGTTCTTCCAGTGCGACACCTTACAGGCGATCGATCTCTCGGCCACGCAGGTGAAGAGGATCGGCGCATACGCCTATTACAGCTGCGAAGTCGCGCAGAGCATTGTGCTCCCCGAGGGACTTACGGAGATCGGCCCCTACGCCTTCTACCACAACACGGTAAAAGAGCTCTCCATTCCCGATTCCGTGACATATATCGGCAGCCATGCGTTCACGCTCAGCGAGGGGCTTACCTCCCTTGCGTTCGGCGAGGGGAGCAAGCTCGAGTATATCGGGGACTACGCTTTCCGCTCGTCGCCCAATCTTCGGACGCTTGTCCTGCCCGATTCTCTCGAAACGATCGGCTACGCGGCATTCTTCCAGTGCAGTCTGACCGATGTGAAATTCGGGAGCGGGCTCAAGCAGATCGCGGGCTGTGCATTTGCGATGAATGCGAGCCTTTCCGCGGCTCGTCTTCCCCAAGGCATCGAGTATATCGGGGACTGCGCATTCCTTTACTGCCTCAGCCTCCGCTCCGTCGTTCTGCCCGCAAGCCTCTCTTACGTCGGCAGTTACGCGTTCTACGGCTGTATGGACGCGGCGTTCTACAGCACGTTGGAGAGCGCTCCGCTCTCGTGGAGCGGGCGTTGGAATCCCACCTTCCGTCCCGTGCTCTGGGGAGTGACGCTCTCCGAAGATGGGTACGTCATTGCCATAAAGACGAAGGATCTTTCGGGCGGCATGGCGCAGGGAGGCATCGCTGCGCCCGAGCGCGAGGGGTATGAATTCCTCGGCTGGTCCGCGCAGGAGAATTCGTCCGCGGCAGAATACCAAATGTCAGACCTTCCCTTCTTTGAGGAGGAAACCACGCTCTATGCAGTCTACGGACCGAAACAAGCGGAACCCGAGGGCCCGTCTGAGCCAGCGGAAGATATAGAGAGCCCCAACGGGCAGACCGACCAACAATGAAATCTGAAGGAGAAACATCCATGAAGAATTCTAAGAGAAATTTTTTGACACTTTTATTGCTCCTTGCGAGCGCACTTTGCCTCATCTTCGCGGCATGCGGAGGCGGCGGCGTCAAGCTCTCGTTTGAAACGAACTGCGACGCCTCCATCGAAGCGATCACGGCGGAAGTCGGGCAGGAAGTGGAACTTCCCACGCCCGCGGAACGCGAGGGCTATTCCTTTGACGGCTGGTACGAAACTTCCGATTTTTCGGGCGATCCCGTAGAAAAGATTGTCGCAGAAGCGGATAAGACCTTCTACGCCAAGTGGACACAGCTCTTCACTGTCACGCTCGACGTCGGTGCGGGTCAGCTTTCAACGACAAAGTTCTATCTGAAAGCGGGCGAAAACATCGCAAACAGCGTCAAGGACCTTGTTCCGACCCGCGACGGGTTCCTATTCGGCGAGTGGCTCATGGGCAACGCGGCCCTCTCTTCTACGGCGGTCATGCCCTCCGAAAACGTCACGCTCACCGCGCACTACAAGGTGGGCTACACCGTGCATATCTACAAGCAGAACCTTGCGCAGACGGATTACGAGAGGGGCGACGATATCACAGGCTACGCCTATCCCGCAAAGAACTATACCCCCGCGGTGGAAGTGGAAGGCTTCCAAGTGGGCGCCCACGACGGCGAGCTCAAGACGAAGGACCTGAGCGAAACGCCCTCCGAGAACGAATATACCTTCTATCTCGACAGACAGCAGTACACCGTGACCCTTCTCTCCAACTATCCCGAAGGGGGCGAAACGAGGAAGGAGATCAAGTTCCTCTATGGGGCAAAGGTGACCCTGCCCTATGACCTCTTCAGCGCAGAGGGATATCTTCTCTCGGGCTGGTCGAGGACGACCACGGGCGGCGATCCCGAGTATCCCTCGAACGCGATCAAGGGCCTCATTCTGAACGGCGACGGCAAGGAATACAAGGATGAATTTGAATTCACCTCCGATATCACCCTCTATGCCGTCTGGCAGCAGGGATATCGCGACCTCTTCGGCGGCGCAGACGTCGTGTTCCATCTCTCCGACGACGCCGATTACGTCATCCTGCAGCGTCTTGGCAATTACTATCAAGGCAAATACTATGCGTCGGATAAGAGTTTTGAATTCGAGAACTCCGAAGAACTGAGCGGCAGACTTTTCGACAACGGCTTCATCTACTACGACGAGTCGAGGGACGGCCGCACCTATTACCACTATTTGGCGGGCAGGGGCATTTTGGTGAGCGAAACGGTTTCCCTTGACGCCTACAACGGCATCGCCTATTCGCTGGAAACGGAGAGCTCCGCTGCCGTTTCCAACGGAACATATGCCGTGGACGAGGACGGCTATTACATTGCGGAATACACCTCCGGTCCCTTGAGCGGCACAACGGTCAAGATGCTCATGGGCGTAGTGCAGGTGAGTTCCACCCAATACGTCAGAGTGTTCATGACGTGCGAGGACGGCGATGCCGAGCGCGGAACGATGGTCCAATTCGGCATCATGAGCGACGGAAATGTCGGCTCAAGTTCGTTGCGCCTCACGCTGGACGGCTTCGGCAACGCCCTTTTGCAGGCGGGGACAGCCTCCCAGAGCTTTATCTATGAGTCGGACGGGGACGTTTTCGCTCTCTATTCTTCGAGCGGTTCTCTCTTCGGCACATTCAAATTCATGAACTATCAGGGCACTGAGGGCTTCATCGTCTACGACGGCACCCTCGACCATACCTTTACGTCGGCGGACGGGGCCACGCTCGAACTTGACGGCGCATCCAACGCGGTCTACACGTCGGATACCGTTTCCATGAACGGCACCTACACCGCGACCTCGTCCGTCTTTGGCGGCAGTATCGTCACCCTCTTCGCAAACGACGGCAACCAATACGTCTACCGCGTCTATAGCGCAGGCTCTGAAGCTGAGCCCATTCAGAGCTATCTCATGGAGGAGAAGAAGGTCGGCTATGCGGAGTATCGTTACAGCTCCGATACGAGTACAGAGCCGCTCTATTCGCCGCTCATCGTCATCGACGATGCGGAGAACTGCAAGGCGTCTGTCTACAGCCGTACCACAGGCACCGTGAGAGTGTATCTCAAGGTCGCCGAGGGCACCTACACCTACAACGAGGAAACGGACACATTCGCTTTCACAGTGACGAACAAAATTACGCCCGAGCAGGACGTTTTCGTCAATCCCATCGACGTCCTTCATCTGAAATCCTTTGTCTATTCCATCGGTTCAACTTCGAGCGCGGATGTGACCTATTGGTACTCCGTGACCTATGAGGGAGAGGACGGCGGAACGGAAACGACGAATTTCGACACGAAATATACAGACGGGGACGGCAATACGTTGACTCTCGTCAGCGGGTTCGCGATCATTACGGAAGAGGGCGAGAGCCTTATCGGCGTCTATTCGGCCGTCAATGGTTACGAAAACGTCATTCAGGTCACGCTCGGGAGCTACTATTTCTACTTTGAGCTCCATGAGGACGAAGCGGGGAACAAGACTTTCCTCATCCTCGACACCTTCTTCGGATTGGGAACGGTCAGAGAAGTCACCGCGGACGGCTATATCAGCAACTCTTCCGCCCTCGTCTTTGACGGCAAGGGCAAGGCAACGCTCACGACGGTTCCTGAGGCTGAAGAGGGGCAGGATGAGCCCGCCGCCATCGTCACCAATGGGACCTACGAAGACACCGAGAAGCAGACTGCGTTCGGCGGCGCCGTCTATCACTTCACGCCCGCGGAGGGCGCAGAGGGCGGTTTCGATTTCATCGTCCTCTCCGATTCCAACGGCATCTACTTTGCCCGCTTCAACGAGGCTGTCCCGCTCAAAATGACATCTTTGACGGGTGAAACGCTCACGCTCGACGGCTATTCCTTCATGGCAGAGTACACCAGCCCCGATATGGATGGCTCCGTGCAGGGATATTATACCATTGCCGAAGAGAACGTCATCGAGTTTACGCTCGGGAGCTATACCTTCTACTTCGATATCGACCCCGACGCCCAAACTTTCACGCTGCGCGGTTCGGAGGCATCGACCTATTTCTACTACGATAACCAGTTCATGGACGGCCTCGCTTTCGAGTTTGACGGCTACGGCAAGGCCACGATCGTCAAGTATGACTTTGACAACGGCGGCGAGCCCGTTGAGCTCGGCGTGGGCGAATACAGCAGGGATGAGAACATTTGGACGGTGGAATACGGCGAAGGCGCGGACCATCACATCTATATCGGCTATCTCGCGTTCTATCCCATTTCTTCCACGCAGGCGCTTCCCATCTTCATCAAGGAATATGAGGATGTCGTGCGCAGTTACATCGACGTGGACGACTGGTCCGTCCTCACGCCCGACAGCCTCGGCAACGCCACGCTCTACACCGCGACGGGCCTCACCGAGAGCGGCACATATATCATCATCACGAACGATCTCTTGTACTATGAAAACAGCAGCGGGACGGACGCCTGCATCTATCGCTACAGCAACGAGAAGGGGACCATCGAAAAGATCGTCTACAGGGATCGCGGCTACTACGCAAGCGACCTCCGCGCATTGCAGTTCTCGCGCTACGGCTTCATGATCATGGACGGCGAAACGAGCTTTTTCTACACGCTCGACGAACAGGGCAATATCACGACCTACAAGCAGGATCCGAACGCACAGGATGCGAACGATTACGGTTTCGTCATCAACACGGGCTTCGGCAAGTTTGAAGATACGATCGTTGTGGATGACGTCACCTACTACAACAACAACGGCATTCCCGTTCTCTTCACGCGCGAGGCGGCTACCAAGGATGAATATCCCGTCGCCTACAGCCGCAACGAGGACGGCACGGTGAATAAGAAGCCGCTCGGCAACCTCATCTTCCAGCCCACGGGCACCATGGAATTTGCAGTCACGGGTTCCGTCGAATTCGAGGGCGAGCAACAGTCCTGCATCGTCGTGCGCACGGCGGTGTACGGCGAGGACGGGGAAACGGTAGAGAGCTATGACTTCTACGTTTTGATCGCAACGTACCGCTTCGATATCGAGATGTCCTATGCGGGCGAGGCCGCGAGCTCCTATAAGATCACGGCGATGCGCAGTATCATCTCCGCCTATAACGCCAACTACTACTCGATCTATCCTCTGATCTCAATGTTCTATGGCGAGGCCGCTGCCACGAGTCTGCGCCCCGCATTCGGTCACTTTACCGTCACGGAGGAATATGATACGACGGGCGAGATCTCCGAGGACTATATCGACGCCGACCTCGGCATCTATTCCGTTCTCACCCTTCTCAATGAGGAAACGGTGACTTCGCTCGAACATGTTCCTTACGAATCGTTCACGAGCGGCAGCGCTCTCATATTCACCGTCGAGTATGAGGGAAGCGACGAACAGACCTATAAGTTCTACTTTGCTCTGACGTACGACAGCACTTACGGCTATGTTTACTTCCTCCATGCCTGTACGCGCGTCCAGACGCTCACGACGGGGAATTACGAGGTGGAAGTCGAACGCACCGTCGTCGCGGAGAATTACAACCAGAGCATCTACTCCGTGAATCTGAAGGAGAACGGTACGGAACTCACGTATGAACTCTATCTGAGCGGAAATACGGCCTACTGCGTTTCCCGCACGAGGAATCACCTCTCCAGCGACCCCGACGGCGTGAATACAGGCCGCATTCAGTCCTCCGTCTACTACATTCTTACGTTTGCCGACAAGGAGGGCGAGGATACGGGAGATGGAACAGAGGGCTCCGAAGGACAGGAGGGCGAAGAGGAAACAGCAGGGCCCATCCCGCTCT
>CANQUY010000003.1 GCA_947627125.1 uncultured Clostridia bacterium | reverse complement strand
TAGACTGCGTTGCACTCCCTGTCTCAGCATGACGCCGCCTACGGGGAACCAGCCCCGCGTCATTCTGAGAAACGGGGAAAGAACGAGAGGACGGGGACTAACCCGAAGAATCTCGCGGGGCGTATACGGACACAGTGCGGCGAGATGCTTCGGTACGGCCCTCGCAGACTGCGTTGCACTCCCTTTCTCAGCATGACGCCGCCTACGGGGAACCAGCCCCGCGTCATTCTGAGAAAGGGAGAAAGAACGAAGTCCGACAAGATGACCCGAAGAATCTCGCGGGGGCGTATATTGATTACTAAGCGGTCGTTTCCCACCCCCCTACCCCCCTCCTCGGGAGGGGGCATGACTGTGTTGTACTCCCGTTCTCACCATGACGTGATCAGAATGGCCTCCGTTGGTTTAACGAGATCCTTCGCTGCGCTCAGGATGAGCGCACGGCATTGTGTGAAATGCGTGGAATTCGGGATTGACAATATCTTTGATTTTTGCTATAATACATTCTGTATGGACACAAAGGGAAAATTCATTGTATTTGAAGGATTGGACGGGAGCGGGAAGAGCACGCAGATGAAGCTCCTCTCCCGTTACTTGGAGGAACATGCCGTTCCAAATATCTGCACGCATGAACCCACGGGCTCCCCGTTCGGCGCTCTCGTGCACGACTGCATGAGCGGAAAGACGGAAACGGGCGAGTACACCATCGCGGCCATGTTTGCGGCCGACCGTCTTGACCATATCCAGAATCCCGAAAACGGCATGCTCAAGACCCTCCGTGCGGGCGTCACCGTCCTCTGCGACAGGTACTACTTTTCGTCGTTTGCCTACAACGGCGGGCTCGTTCCGCTTGCGTGGGTGGAGGAACTCAACCGTCCCGCGATGGAACTCCTGCGTCCCGATCTCGTTCTCTTTCTCGATCTTCCGCCCGAGGCGGGCATGGAGCGCGTGGGGCGCAGGGAGGAGCGGGAACGGTACGAAACCCTCGAGCGGCAGAGAAATACGCGCGAGAACTTTTTGCATGTGTTTGAAAAGTACAGGGACGTCGAAAATATCGTCATTGTCAAGAGCGAGGAGGAGAAGGAGCGCACGCAGGCGCATATCCGCACTGCCGTGGACGCGCTCTTTGGGTTCTGATATGGAAAAACAGCTGCTTATCGGTCAAATTACAAAGCCGCAGGGGGTCCGCGGCGAGGTCAAAGTGAAGCCGTATACAGACAGCGCGGAGGATTTTATCGGCCTCAAGCGCGTCTTTATCGACGGCACGGAATATAAAATTTTATCCGTCCGCTGCGCTCCCGACGCCGTGTTTTTGAACCTCCGCGGCGTGGCGGACAGGAATGCGGCGGAACTTCTGCGCGGCAAGGAGCTCGTCATTCCCCGCGACGAGGCCCCCGAACTCGAGGAGGGCGTCTATTACATTGCCGACATCTTGGGCAGCGAGGTCGTCACGGAGGAGGGGGAATTTCTCGGCAAGCTCACCGACATCAAGCAGGCTTCAACAGATATCTACACCATCAAAAAGGACGGGAAGGAAATTTTATTCCCCGTCGCCGACGGCGTCGTTCTCAGCGTAGATCCTGAAAATATGCGGGTGATTGTCGATAAAAAGAGGTATCAAGAGGTCGCGGTCCTTTAAACCGCAAGGAGGAATTATGTCATTCATACTTGAATGCGGGAATCTTTCCAAGGCGTACGGGCAGACGGTTGCGCTCTGCAATGTCGATCTCAAGATCGAGGCGGGCGGCGTCGTCGGGCTCCTCGGCCCCAACGGCAGCGGGAAATCCACGCTCATCAAACTTGCAATGGGCATGCTCCAGCCGACGTCGGGGGCCATTCTCATCGACGGCAAGACGCCCTCCGCCGCGACCAAGGCGGTGACGGCCTATCTTCCCGACACCAACTTTTTGGCCGATTGGATGAAAGTTTCACAGGCGATGGCATATGTGAAAGATTTCTTCCCCGATTTCCGCGAAGATACCGCAAAGGAAATGTTCGGCCGCCTCGGCATCGGGCTCGAACAGCGTATCAAGTCCCTCTCCAAGGGAAATAAGGAGAAAGTGGGGCTCATTCTCACAATGGCGCGGAATGCCAAGCTCTACATTCTCGACGAGCCGATCGCGGGCGTCGATCCCGCCGCGCGGGACTTCATTCTCGACGTCATCATGCGGAACAAGCCGGAGGGCTCCACCATCTTCCTCTGCACCCACCTCATTGCCGACATTGAGCCCATTCTGACGCATGCGGTCTTTTTGAGCCGCGGGCAGGTCGTGCTCGAGGGGGAGGCGGACAAGATCAGGGCAGAAAAGGGGAAGAGCCTCGACGAGCTCTTCAGGGAGGTGTTCCGATGGTAAAACTCTTAAAACACGAACTTATCGCTCTGTTTCGGGTATTGCTGTTCATTTCGATCGCGGTCGTCGTGTTCGCCGTCATCGGGAGAATTATGCTCTCCGTGAACCTCAATTCCTCCTCGCCGGCGGGCAATATTTTGCTCTCCCTCCTCATTGTTTTCTATATGTTTGCCATTCTCGCCCTCGTCTTTGCGGCATGGGGGCTCGGCATTTCACGCTTCTATAAGACGTTATTTACAGGCGAGGGCTACATGACCCTCTCCCTGCCCGTTTCGCCGACGGGGATCATCTGCGCGAAGCTCCTCTCCTCGATTATTGCCATGTTTGCGGCATGTATCGTGAGCGTCCTCTCCCTCTGCATTTTCTTCATCGGAATGCCGTCGGAAATTCTGTCCGATATCGGGCTCAATATTTCGATATCTTTTCAGATGTGGTTCGACGATATCGTCGCTGCCCCGGGGCAGTTTGTGGAGGAACTTCTGCTCTTCATCGTCAGCGTGCCCGTTTCCCTGCTCCTCGTCTATACCTGCATTTCGGTGGGGCAGCTGTTCACCAATCACCGGAAGCTCATGACCTTCGTCGTCGTCCTCGGCCTCTATATCGCGGGGCAGATCCTCTCCGTCTTTGCCGTCGCTCCCATCTATGAAACAGCGGCGGAAGTTTCGATCCATCTCTATCTGTGGATCCAGATCCTTCTCGTCACCGCGCTCGACGTCGGCTGTTTCTTCCTCGTGCGCTATATTCTGAAAAATAAGGTCAATCTCATCGTTTGATATGAAAATCACCATTTTGACACTCTTCCCCGAAATGTTCTCCGCCCTCTCCGAAAGCATCATCGGCAGGGCGCAAAAGGAGCATAAGTTCACCCTCGACGTCGTCGATATCAGAAAGTACACCGAGGACAAGCATTTGAAGTGCGACGACTATCCCTTCGGCGGCGGCGCGGGCATGGTCATGATGGCCCAGCCCATCGGGAGTGCGGTCGAGGCCGTCGATCCCGACCATGCGGCGCGGCGCATCTACCTCTCCCCCAAGGGAAAGACGCTCACGCAGGAGAAGGTCATCTCCCTTGCGGAGGGGGAGGACCTTGTGCTCCTCTGCGGCCACTATGAGGGAGTAGACCAGCGGGCGATCGACCTCTTTATCGACGAGGAGATCTCCATCGGCGACTATGTGCTGACGGGCGGCGAGCTCCCCGCAATGGTTCTCGTGGACTGCGTTGCGCGGTATCTCGACGGCGTGCTCTCTCCCGCGTCTTTGGTGGATGAGAGCTTTTCGGAGAATCTCTTGGAATATCCTCACTACACCCGCCCCGTGGAGTACAGGGGAATGACGGTGCCCGAGGTGCTCCGCAGCGGCAACCATGCCGAAATCGACAAGTGGCGCCGCGAACAGTCCCTCGCCCTCACAAAAAAAATGCGCCCCGATTTGCTGAAGTGAGTCGGCGCTCTGCATGCCCCATGCGTTCAACGGGATCCCCTTGGACCTCGGGATGAGGGGCGGGCGGCGTCATGCTGAGAAGGGTAGTATGAACGCAGCCTACGGAAGCTTACCCGAAGCATCTCGCCGCATGTTCCCATAATCGCCCCGCGAGATTCTTCGGGTGAAGTCGTCTGACTTCGTTCTTTCTTGCGTTCTCAGAATGACGCGGGGCTCCCGTGCGTTCAACGGAATGCTTCGCGTTCGTTCAGCATAAGCACAGTACATTTAATTTCTCATGAAAGTCATTCAATGGTATCCCGGGCACATGGCAAAGGCCATGCGCGTGATGGGCGAAAACTTAAATCTCTGCGACGGCGTCGTCATTGTGCTCGACGCCCGCTGCCCCGCGGCCTCTTACAACAGGGGGATCGCGGACATGGTAGGGGCAAAATCTGTCTTGTATGTTCTGAACAAGGCAGATCTTTCACAGACGGAGGGCTATCTTTCGGCCATGAAGGAGGGCGGAAGGAACGCGGTTGCGGTGAACGGGACAGACCCCCGCGCCGCCCGTCCGCTCCTGCAGGCCATGGAATCTCTCGTGAAGGACCGCCTCGAGAGCAACCTAAAAAAGGGCACCGTGCGGTCCATGCGCTTCCTCGTGGCGGGCGTTCCCAACACGGGAAAGTCCACGCTCATCAACCTGCTTGCGGGCGGGAAGAAGGCGACGACGGGGGACAAGGCGGGCGTCACCCGCGCCAAACAGTGGGTGAAGTGCGGGAGCTTTGAACTTCTCGATACCCCCGGCACCATGCCGCCCTCCTGCGAAAATCAAGTTTTAGCGCGGCGGCTCGCCTACGTCGGGAGCATCAACGACGACATTTTGGCCCTCGACGAGATCGCGCTCATGCTCCTCGAGGAACTCTGGGAGATTTCCCCGCAGGCCCTCAAAGACCGCTACGGCATCGACGGCGGAACGGGGCTTGAAATGCTTGAAAAACTATGTTTAAGGCGCGGATTTTTGCTGCGCGGCGGCGATTTCGACTACGAGAGAGGGGAACGCGCTCTCCTCGACGACTTCCGTAAGGGCAAGTTCGGCAGGATCCGCCTCGACACCCTCGACGACCTCAAAGAAGTGGGATTGATATAAATTTAAAATTTAAAATTAAAAATTAAAAATTGCGGCAGGGCGAGATTGAGAACGTCGGCGTGCTAATTGCGTCATGGTGAGCGTAGTCGAACCATCACCTTATTTTCACCCCCTCAGTCACGCCAAGGGCAGCCGAACGAAGTCCCACTTGCTTCCCCTCTTAGGGGAAGTACCCCGAAGGGGGGATAGGGTTCAAAAACCCCTCAGTCACTACGTGACAGCTCCCCTACAAGGGGAGCCGAGGCCCCCCTCCCGAGGAGGGGGTAGGGGGGGGGGCAACGTCCTCATTCAACATCACATTATGGATCAACTTACATACGAAAACCAATATTTCTCCATGGGCTACACCGCCGTGGCGGGGGTGGACGAAGTCGGAAGAGGCCCCTTGGCGGGGCCCGTCGTCTGTGCGGCCGTCATTCTCCCCCTCGACGAGGAAAGGCGCATTTTGGGCATTGACGACAGCAAGAAGCTCTCCGCAAAGAGGCGCGAGGAACTTGCGGAGCGCATACGCGAAACCGCCCGCGCCTTCTCCATTGCCGAAGTGGACGAGCGCACCATCGACGAGATCAACATTCTGCAGGCCACCCGCCTCGGCATGAAGCGCGCGATCGAGGGCCTGACTCTTCCCCCCGACTTCGTTCTGACGGACGGCAACATGACCCTCGACATTTCCATGCCGCAGAAAAGTATCGTGAAGGGGGACGCTCTCGTCTATTCCATCGGAGCGGCGAGCATTGTCGCCAAGGTCTACCGTGATGAGCTCATGCGGCGGTACGCCGAGGAATTTCCCGAATACGGTTTTGAAAAAAACGTGGGTTATGGCACGAAAAAGCACATTGAAGCGATCAGAGAGGTGGGAGCATGCAGGATCCATCGCAGAACTTTCATAAAAAAATTTTGGGACGGGAAGGAGAGGACCTGACCGTAAAATATCTGAAAAAGCACAGATATAAAATTCTGAAGCGCAACTTCAAGACGCCCTTCGGCGAGGCGGATATCGTGGCGATGAGCCCCGACGGGTATACCTGTTTTGTGGAGGTAAAGGCGCGGGAAACGGACGCATTCGGCCTCCCCACCGAGGCGGTGGACAGGCGGAAGCGGGAACGCTACCGTATGATGGCCAAATTTTGGTGCGAACTTCAGAAGAGAGAGGTGCCCATCCGCTTCGACGTATCGTCCGTTTTCGAGGGCGAGATCGAGTATTTCGAGGACGCATTTATCTAAAAAACCGTCACATATGTGACGGTTTTTTGAAAATTTAAAATGAAAAATTAAAAATTGAAAATTGTGGTCGGCGTGATTGAGAACATCCCCGCCCCCATGCCCCCTCCTCAAGAAGGGGACATGGACTGCGTTGGGGTTCCCCCTTGGCTCCCCTCTTAGGGGAGCTGTCACGCAGTGACTGAGGGGTTTAAACCCCTTTCCCCCTTTAGGGGACTTCCCCTAAAAGGGGCAGCAAGGAGCTCTCAAATATCTCCACCTCAATTTTTAATTTTAAATTTTGAATTTTTAATTCATTTCAGCGTGATGCGGTCGGAAACGGAGCGGACGAGGAGGCCGCAAGTTTCGCCGTAGGCAATGCACGTTTCGAGATAGGAAGAGAGCTTCTCCGTCTGCCTGAGGCCGAACACCTCCGCGGCGAGGGGAACGAGCTCGTCGAGGTACAGCGAAACTCTGTCCTCGAGGGCCCCCTTGATGAGCGAGAGAACGTCAAATACGGCAATATCTTCGGGATTTTTGCGAACTTTCTCTCCCTCTTCCACGCGGACGCGGCTGAATAAGAGCGACTTGGGTGTCTTGTAGAAATAGTCCGTGCCCGCGGCTCTCTCCCGCTTATAGGCCCCCTCGCCGATGAGCGTGTCGAGGTAGGCGTCCGCCTTTGCATTGCTCTTGCGGATCCCGAAGCTCATGAGACACCGCTTTTTCAAAAAGGCGCGGGAGATGGGTTCCTCCGCCGTCACGATCTCGTCGAGGCGGTCAAAGACTTCCATGTCATGTTCTCCCTCGGTCAGGAAAGTGATGAGCTCCGCCGAGTTCGTTTTTACGCACTTATACGGTTTTTTGTACTTTGAAAGCCAGTTGCCCGCCCGCTTGTCTGCGCCCGTGAGCCTGTCGAGCACGTCCTTGATGCGCTTGATCTCCCGCTTGGGGTTGTTGTAGAAACTCACGCTGTTGAGGCGCAACACGTTCCACCCGCCCCGCTTCAAAATCTGCGGCTGCAGGACGTTCTTGTCCTTGACGGAAAAGGCCGTGTTGCCGTCCGCGAGAATGCCGAGAAGGAACTCCGTGGGACGGGCGGGGTCGATGACGGCCGTGTCCACCTTGAACCCCGACGTCCCGACTTCCACGCGGCACCGATAGCCGTATGCGGCGAGCTCCTCCGCGATAAATTTGCCGATCCCCTTGCCGGGCTTGACGTCGTCTGCCTTGACGGAAAGGGTCGTCTTGCCCTTTTCGGCATACTCGAGAAAGGCCTTGAGCCCCGCAACGCCCGCAGAAGAGGTCTTTTTGAGGTCGATCATCGACGAGGTAATGGACGCATAGACGAGCATTTCTTCCCTCGCGCGGGAAACGGCGACGTTGAGCCTGCGCCACCCGCCCGATTGGTTGAGGGGGCCGAAGTTCATCGAAACTTTCCCCGTGACGTCGGGGCCGTAGCAGACGGAGAAGAGGATGACGTCCCGCTCGTCCCCCTGCACGTTTTCAAGATTTTTGATGAAGAGGGGCTCTTCCCTGTCGTAGGCGGCGGATTCGAGCTTCTTCTCCGAAATGGCCCTTGCAAGCTGCTTTTCGAGCTCCTCCTGCTGGGCGGCGGAGAAGGTCACCACGCCCATGGAGAGCTTGGAGAGGGCGGGGTCCTTGAGGCGGCGGATGACCTCGGCGGTGAGCGCTTCCGCCTCCTTCGCGTTGCGCTTTGTGACACCCCTGTCGTAGGAGCCGTCCGTGGGAATGAGCCGCACTTTGCGCTCCATTGCGTCTGGCGAGGGGAAGGTGCACAGCCTGTTTTGATAGTACATGCTGTTGGAGAAGGCGATGAGGCTCTCGTGGCGGCTCCTGTAGTGCCAGAGAAGGTGCCGTTCGGGGAGGCCCAAGGCGAGGCAGTCGTCGAGAACGCTCTCGAGGTCCTCTTCGCCCGCATCGTCGACCGCTTCGCCGCGGAAGAAGGTGGTGGGAGGGAGCTGTTTGGGGTCGCCGACGATGACGGCCGCTTTCCCCCTCGCGATGGAACCTGCCGCCTCCGCCGTGGACATCTGCGAGGCTTCGTCGAACACGACGAGATCGAAGAGATCTGCCTCGGGACGGAGATATTGCGCCACGGAAACGGGGCTCATCAGCATGCAGGGCGCGGCGGCGGAGAGGAGAGAGGGGATCTCCTCGAAGAGGGAACGGAGAGAAGCGCTCTTGAGGTTTCCCTTGGAGATGCGGTAGAAGGCCGCCCTGTCGGCGTCGTATGCCTCGTCATAGAGGCGGGAAATGAGGGTCTGGCGGATGACGGCCTTGGTCGCGCGGGTGAAGTTCTCATAGGCGAGCGAAAACTTTTCGGCCGTGTCCTCGAGGGAACCCGCCGTGAAGCGGGAGAGGTCCTTGTCGTAGGGAATGACCGATTCGAGGAAGTTGCGGTAGATATTCTTCTCAAAGCCTGCGAGAAGGTCCTCCGTGCCGAGCTTGCCGTTTTCGAGGGCTTCGCTTAAGAAGGTGAGGCCGTTTTCCTTCATCTCCTCCGCCGTTGCGCGGTACATGCACCAGCCCGCGAGAAGGTCGATATTGTCGATGAGCCCCGCCGCCTTCATGGAGTAGAATTCCACGAGATCGCTCTCGTCGTTTCTGCTCCTGTCCGTCTTTGTGACGGAGATAAAGCTCCCGAGGGCGGTGAAGAACGCCTCTTCTGCCTTGATATAGCCCTCGAGGACGGGGAGGGTGTAGCCGCTCGCCGCCCTGACGCACATGCTGTTAAACGCCTCGGCGTTGTAGTCGGTGAAGAGGGCGGCGTTGCTCTCGTGCAGGCGGTAGAGATCTTCCAAAAATTCGCTCCGCTTCTTGTAGACGATATGGCCCGTGCGGTCGCAGAAATTTTTGGAGAGAAGGAAGGACGTGACGCTCTTTTCCGCATCGTCGATATCGGCGAGGGTGATGAGGTACTTCATGACGTCCTCGTCCCCGAAGGGGTCGATGGCCACGCGGCGGAGCTTTTTCACGGTGTTTTTTCCGCTCTTCAGAAGCCGCCAATCCCCGCCCGCGCGGAGCGTCTTGAGCTCCTCGGCATTGTCGGGCTCCACAAGTGTCTTGAAATGCTTGTAATAGTAGGAGAGGCGGGAATCAAGCTGGCGGTTTGCCGCATAGAATGCCGAAAATGTGTCGGCGTCCGTTGCGGCGAAGTATTTATCGTATTTTCCGCTCTTGAGGTCGGAAGCGAGAAGGGCAAGCCCCTTCAGCTTCTTCTCGGAGAGGGCCGCCATCGTCTGGCGGTAGAATTCGAGGAAGAGGGTCAAAAAGGACTTCAAATGTCTGCTCTCCGCAATGACGACCTCGGAGGCGCAGAATACCCTGTCCCGCAGAGGAGCCGACCAAACGGTGAGATTGACATTTTCAAAGGGGGAATGGGCGACCGAGCCGCATTCCCTTGCCGCCGTCGCCGCGCGGAGGATCACCGTCTTGTAGACGGCGAGTTTTTCCTCGGTCAGCGCGTCGTAGAAGGAGCTCTCGACGTCGAGAATGTCGGGCGCATGGCGGTTCGCGAGATAGCCGAGGATCGCGCTGTAGACGGAGAGCCCCAACTTTCTCTTCCTGTGCAGGGCGAGCATGGGGGCGGAGAGGTCGCTGCGGAGGGCCTGCACTTCCTTGGCGCTGCGGGATGCGGCCTCCTCCTTGGGCAGGGAGAGCGTCCTCTCGAGCTTTTGAAGGGCGGCGGCCTTGTCTGCCTTGTCGCCGTGGAGCTCGAGGCAGAAATCGCCGATCCCCACGCCGTCGAGCCGCTTTTTGACGACGTCGAGCGCCGCCCGCTTCTCTGCGACGAAGAGCACCCGTTTCCCCTTTGCGAGGGCGTTTGCGATGATATTGGCGATCGTCTGGCTCTTGCCCGTCCCGGGCGGGCCGTGCAGGACAAAGCTCTCCCCCGTGTCCGAGAGGGCAACGGCAGAGAACTGCGAACTGTCGCTCGGCAGGGGAAGGAAATACTCAGCGGGGTCGGCGACGTCCTCTTCCATATAGGCGGTGTTGGACTTTTCGTACTTGCCGTCCTTGAGGGCGGAAAAGAGCTTATTCTTGCCGAATTCCTCATAGGAGCGGCGGAGGTCGTTCCACATCAAGAACCGCTCAAAGGAGAGAGCGGCGAGGTATGCGTCCTCGTATACCTTCCACCCCTTCATCTTGGCCGTTTCGGCGCGGACGACGGAGAACACCTCGCTCGGCTTCAGATTTCCGCCGAGGCCGCGCATGTCGATCCCGTATTCCCGCTTTAAAAATTCCAACAGCGTTGCGTTGATGAACCGTTCCTTGCCGTCTGCGTGCAGAACGCAGGCGTCCGTCCCCCTCTGTTTTTTGAGGGTCGCGGGAATGAGCGTCAGAGGGGCATACCGCTGTGCGCCGTCCTTCGTCGTATAGGAGAGAAAGCCGAGGGCGAGGTAGAGAATGCTCGCGCCCGTTTCCTCCTCGGCGGTGCGGTTGCGGCGGAGGAGCCGCATGGCCGCCTCATCCGTTTCCCCCTCGGGAGCATACACGCGGAGGAGCCCCTTTTCCTGTTCGAGGCGGAGAAGTTCCCGCTTCTGCCCCTCGGCCTTTGCGCCGAAGGCGTCCGCCTTTTCCTTCCCGCCCGCAAGGCGCAGGGGAGAGGCGGCGGCAATGAGCATGAGCTCGTCCGCCCCGCAGCTCATGAGATGGAGAGCGTTCTTGCCCGTGAAATTCAAAAGAGCGTTCTTGCCCGTGAGATCTAAAAGCCGCCGTTCCCACTTTTCGCTGCCCGTTGCGGGAGCCTCCCGCTTGCCGAGTTCAGGAAGGGGCGCGGGCGCATTCTCCCCCGAAACGTCCTCCTCACGGTAAATTTCGTAGCCGTTTGCGCCCTTTTCCCGCGTGGGACAGGGGAGGATCCCCCCCAGACGGCAGCGGCGGATATCCGTAAAGACGGAGAATTTTCCCTTTTCGAGCTTGGTCTTAAAGTGCGTTTCCGCCACGACGTAAGCCCCCTTCTTGTCCGTGAAGAGGTCGTCCGCGTCGAAGAAAGCGAGGTTGTTGATGCCGTCCGAAATGTACTTTTCCACCGTTTCCCTGTCCTCGGAAACGCTGTCCAAAAAGCAGGTTTCATACAGCCATACGCCCACCGCCACGTCCTTTTCGCCGACGGCGAGGACGGGATGGAGCCCCGCGCCCTCGAGGCAGGAACAGGCAAACACGGCGAGTTCCATCGAGGTCGCCTTTCTGTCCTCGAGGATCCGCTCGCGCATGCAGGAGAGGGGGGAAGCGGCGTCGATCGTGCCCGCCCGCTCGACGGATTTCCCCTTGATGACCGCAAAGATCGCCGCAAGCACGCTGCGGATGCTGTTTTTATCGCAGTTTTCGTAGCCGTTGGAGTGGTCGCTCCCCCAGACTTTCAGACGGTTCCCCGCCTCGAGCAGGACGGAAGCGCACGCGGGCATGTGCGGACGGACGTAGTAGGCGAGGTGTTCGGGATTGCCCTTGAGCCCCTCCCACCAGTCGAAGGGGAGGGCCGTGAGGGAGATATCCGCCGTACAGACCTCCTTTCCGCCCTGCAAAATTTTCGCCGTTGCCGTGCAGACGGTCACCTCTGCGAGTTCGGAGAGGAACACGGGGTTGAAGATCCCGCTGAGGGAGAGTTCCACCGTGCTCTCATAGGGGACGTAGACCTCTTTCTCGAAAAAGACAAAGAGGCCGCTCTCCGTCTGAAGTTTTGCGGTGAGCGTCACGTCCTCGTCGCCGTCGTTGCGCAAAATGAGGGATGCGGGCGTCGAAAAGTAGTGATCCGCATAGCCGACATAGGCGGGAAATCTTGCCGTGACCGATATGAAATTTTCTTTTTCCGTTTTCGTCATTCTGAACCTGAAGATTATGATATATTTCCGTTCCCATTATACCACGATTTCCATAAAATGGCAAGTACCGTCCGCCTGAAAAATACAACAATCCGCAAAACCCCGCCCACCACCTCATCCCGACCCTGAGCGTAGCGAAGGGGAAGGATCCCGTTAAACGCACGGGAGCAAGTCCCCGCGCTCATCCTGAGCGCAGCGAAGGATCCCATAAAACGCACGGGAGCCTGTTGTAGCGGCGTCATGCTGAGAACGGGAGTTGAACGCAGTCTACGAGGGTTGTACCGAAGCATCTCGCCGCATGCTTTACTGTCAATCGCCGCGAGATTCTTCGGGTTAAGTCATCTGACTTCGTTCCTACTCCCTTTCTACTTCGCGCTACGCGCTCGTGCCGCGCTTAGTGCAACAAGAATGCGCGCGGGGCAGAATGACGCGGCGGCACGGGAGCCTGTTATAGCGGCGTCATGCTGAGAACGTGAGTACAACGCAGTCTAACGAAGCAGTACCGAAGCATCTCGCCGCATGCTTTACTGTCAATCGCCGCGAGATTCTTCGGGTTCGTTCATCTGACTTCGTTCTTTTTCCCTTTCTCAGAATGAGCGGGCGACTTCGTTCAGGGGGATTCTTCGGTCGCTGGCGCTCCCTCAGAATGAGCAGTTACCTCCCCCTTCGCCCTCCAATCAGAGCAAAAAACCAAAAAAATCGACAAAAAACAAAAAAATTTGCAATTTATGTGAAAAAAACGAGTGCAGAGTTTTTCATTCGTGCTATAATAAACACACATCGGACGCGGGAGCCGAAATTTTTGCACACGGAGGAGAAAGATGACAGACAGAGCTGAAAGTTCCGCCTCTTTATTGCCGCGCGTCAATTTCAGACCGCTCCTCTTTGCGGCGTTCGGCATCTCCTTCGGGATCTTTCTCTATTGCCGTATCCGGTTCGGCGGGCTCCTTCCCTCCGATTTTTTATTTCTTTTCTGCTTCCTTCCCTTCTCCCTCTTTCCCTTCACAAAACAGAAAATAATCGCACTTATGTGCTTATTTTTGGGGTTCGCGGCGGTCGGGACCGTTGGGATCCATCTCTATACGGAGAACTATCTCTCGGGCAGGGCGGCGGGGGAATACGGCGCGGAGGGAACGGTGACGCGCATCGCCCTCGACGACGGGTTTATGGAAGCGGAGCTCTCCGACCTGTACCTCAATGGGGAAAAGACGGCAGGGAAACTCACCCTCACGCTGACGTCGGAGGAGGTACGCCCCGGGGACCGCATCACCTTTACGGCGAGCGTCAAACGCTGTCCTCTTCCCACGGGCACGGAAGATTCCTACTATTTTGTCAACGATATCCGCTATATCGCGGATTCGGAAACGTATGGGGCGGCGGAGAATGGCTTTCATCCGCTGCTCTTTTTGAATGGAGAGCTCTTTGACCTCATGCGGGAGCGCATGGGCGGGGAGGAAGGGTACATCTCCTATGCGCTTCTGACGGGAAATTCGCGCATGGTGGACCGCAGCTTCATGACGGCCGTGCGGAGCGGCGGAATCGCACATATCTTTGCCGTTTCGGGGCTCCATATCGGCATTCTGTACGGCGCGTCGCTCCTCATTTTCCGCATTTTGAAGAGATATGCCGCCCTTCCCGCGGTACTTATCTGTACTTTCTACTGCGCCCTGTGCGGCTGGTCGGTTTCCGCCCTCCGCGCGCTCATCATGTGTATTGCCCTCAGCGTCAACACCTTCACGGGGAGAAAGGCGGATATGCTCAGCTCCATCTCCCTCGCCGCTCTTTCCGTTCTGCTCTTTTTGCCGGCGCAGTGGCTCTCCGTCGGGTTCCGCCTCTCCTTCGGGGCCTGCCTCGGCCTTGCGCTCTTCGGGGGAATGTTCACGCGGGGCATGAAACGCGCACATATCCCTCGGTTTTTGCGGGAATACCTCTCCGCGAGCCTCGCCGTCCAGCTCTTCACCTTCCCCATTCTGATCGAGGGCTTCGGCTACTTTTCGGTGTGGGGGATCGGGCTCAACCTCATCATCGTGCCCCTTCTGCCCTTCGCCTTTCTCACGCTCTTGCTCCTCACTCTGCTCTCTCTCATCATTCCGCCTGCGGCGGCGTCCCTTCTGATCTTCCCGCGCGGCCTCTTCGCCGTCCTCCTGTTTCTGTTCTCGGCGGCGGACTTCGGTTATGTGCTGACGGGCTTTGCGTTCGGGGCGGCGGGAACCGTCTGGCTGTGCGGCTGTCTTTACGGGACCGAGCGCGTCCGTCTGCGCCCGCTTGTGCGCGTAACCGTGACATGTGTTGCGGTTTTTCTCTTTTCCATGTGTCTGGTCGCCGAAAATTGCCTCTTCGGCGGGGCGGTCGTGGACGTCGCCGCGGGAGAGGATCTGCTCGCCCTCGTGCGGTGCGGGGATGAGAGCGTGCTCATCGTCGGCGAGGGCGTCGATCTCATGTCTTGCAGGAACTTTCTGGCCCGCCGCACGGGCTCCGTCAACGCCGCCGTCGTCCTCTCGGAGGAGCGCATGGACACGCTGAATATCGCAGCGTTCACGGGTGCGGAGCGGGTCTATTGCATGCGGGAGGGGGCGGACGGCTTTCAGGAAACGGAGGTCCTCTGCGGCAAGAGCTTTTCGGAGGGAGAGCTCTCCTTCTCCTTTGAAACGGACGGGACGCTCCTCCTCTTCGTGCGGGGCAACGCCGTCATGTTCGATCCCGACGGTTTTTCGCAGATAACTGCCGATTTAACCCTCACAAAGGGGTGCGGGACCTTGAAATATTTTTTGAACTATGGTATAATCTTAGTACTATGAAGTTTGTCCAGCTTGCAAAGAGTCTTGAAGCGGGGCTCGACCCCGTCTATCTCATCGACGGCGAGGAGGCCTATTTCCGCGACCATGCGGTAAAGAGCATCTCCGCGGCCTGCCGCATCACGCAGCCCTCCCTCAACGACGTGCGCGTCGAGGGGGATTCGCTGAAGGGGAACCTTGCTTCCTTCCGCGCCGATCTCTATGCCCTGCCCTTCCTCGACGAGAGACGGCTCGTGCGCGTGTACGACTTCTATCCCACCGAAAGGGAATGGGAAATTTTAAACTTATACGTCGAAAAACCCTGCGAGAGCACGGTGCTCCTCATCGTCAACAGTACGAAAAAGGCGGGGGCGGCGGACCTCAGAAAGAAGAAGGGAGTAACGCTCGTGGACTGCTCCCGCGAGAGCGAGGAAAACCTCTCCCGCTGGCTGTTCGGCATGCTGAAGCGGAAGGGGCTCTCCGCGGACGGCGACGCGATCTCCCTCATGGTGCGCTACTGCAATCTCGACGCCGCGCGCATGGCCAAGGAGTGCGAGAAGTTACAGCTCCTCCTCGGCGAGGGCGGCAGGGTGACGAAGGACGTCGTCGAGGCGCATATCGCAAAGGATACGGAATATAAGATCTATGAACTGACGCAGGCGGCGTCGCGGCGGAACGGCAGTATTTTTTGCGAGATATTGCACGATTTGCTCGAAAAGGGGTACGACGAATATGCCGTCTTGTCCTCTCTGACCTCCCACTACCGCACGCTGTGCGACATTTCAAACATGCGCCTTTCGGATGCGGAGGCGGCAAAGATCCTCGGCGTCAAGCCTTATGCGGTGCAGAAGAACCGCGAGGCGGCGCAGCGTCTTGGCAGGGAGCGGGTGCAGACGCTCTACGAGGGGCTGTACGCACTTTCCTGCGGCGCAAAGAGCGGGCTCTACTCGGCAAAAGGCGCGCTCTTTTCCGCCATGGCAAAAATATTTTTCGGATAATATCAAAATTCTTTGCTTTTTCCGCAAAATTCGTTATAATATAGTATGAGTAGACTTTTTTTGCCCGTCTTGGGAGAAGGAGGGAAGAATGAGATCGATAGATGAGATCCGGGAGTCGATGAAATCGTTCTTTACATCGTATGCAACGGCTCCGTTCCAGTGGGTCACGGTGTTGGAACTCATTTTGTTCTTTATCGTCATCTATTTCGTTCTGCGCACGCTCTATGAGAACAACGCAAAACGGTATATCCCCATGTATATTTTCCTCATTCTCTGCATGGGGGCCGCCACGATCTTTTCGGAGAAGATGGACGCGCTTTGGTTCTTCCTCTTCGTCGGGCTCGTTTCCGTGTTCTTCCTCTTCCTCTTCGGCATGGAGATCAAGCGTGGGATCTACAACACCCCTAAAAATATCCAGCACCGCGTGACGAACTCGCCCGACAAGCAGACCCAGCTCACCGAGGAGTGCATCAACGCGATCACGCGGGCAGTGTTCAACCTCTCAAAGAGCAACACGGGCGCGCTCATCGTCCTCTCGAACGGAAGCATGCCCAAGGATATTGCCGAGAGCGGGGTCCCCTTGAACGCCGCCATCTCCTCCCAGCTCATCGAGGGCATCTTCGTCCCCAAGGCTCCCCTGCATGACGGCGCAATGATCATCAACGGGGATAAGATCTTGGCCGCGGGCTGCTTTCTGCCCCTCACGCAAAAGACCTTCCCCAACGACTACGGCACCCGCCACAGGGCAGGGATCGGCGTGACGGAGGTCGCGGACGTTTCCACGATCATCGTTTCCGAGGAAACGGGCATCATCTCCTATGTGCAGAAGAAGAAGGACCAGGACGTGCAGATCACCCGCTATATCGATTCGGTGGGCCTCAAGCGCATTCTGAGAGATTATTACAATAAAGAATTCAACACGGAGGGCAAGAAATCATGAAATTCGGCGAATTTCTGAAACGCGTATTTTTGAGCCATATTCCGCTCAAGCTGTTTGCGCTCGTCCTCGCGGCAGTCTGCGTCGTCGTCATCAATATCGTATGAAAAACTGTTTCCGTGCCCCGCGGATCTTTCTTCCCCGCAGCGGCTTTGAAAAATGGGCGGTTCCCGCCCCCGACAGTCATCCCCGCAGCAGGGATTTTTGGGAGCGCGTTGCAAGAGAAGTGGGCAGCGCGCCCTCCTCTCTTTTCTGCATTCTTCCCGACGTCTACAGGGGGGAACCTGAGGACGACCCCGACGCTGCGGCTTCCTCGATCGTCAGTGCACTCACCGAGGAAAAGTTGGAGCGGATCGGGCGGGGTTTCATGCTCACGGAGCGGAAACTGAAAAACGGCCGCGTGCGCACGGGCATTGTTCTCGCGCTCGACATGGAAACATTCTCCTTTGAACGGGGGGAACTCACTCCCGCCCGCGCCACCGAGGGGCCCTCTCCCCGCGTCAAGGATCTGCTCGCCCTAAGGAGGAAAGCGCTCCTCGAATTTCCGCACACCCTCCTTTTGTACAGCGACAAAAAAAATGAAGTTATACGCGAATTAAACGCCATGGACCTCGAGATCATGTACGATTTTCCGCTCATGGCGGACGGGGGAAATCTCCGCGGCAGTTTTGTTCCCGAGGAGTATGCCTACGACGTCGCGTCCTGGCTGACGACCCGCGGCATTCCCCGCTATGCCGTCGCCGACGGGCACGACGAGCTCATTGCCGCCAAGATGTATTGGGAGGAACTGAAGCCCACGCTCAAGGGTGTGGAGCTCAAAAATCACCCCGCGCGGTACGCCCTTGCGGAGTGTATCAACCTCTTTGACCCCGCGGTGGAGCTTCTGCCCCTCCACAGGGTCATCTCGGACACCGACGAGGCGGCGTTTATCGACTATTTCATGAAGAATATCAAGTGCAAGCGGGAGGGGAATGTGCTCTATCCCAATCTTCCCGCAGGCATGGAGGGGGCAGAGAAGGCCGACGCGGTCATTTCTGCCTATCTGCGCGCCAACGGCGGAAGGGTGAGATATTCAGAACCCGCGGAGCTCTCCCGCAAGCAGGAGGGCGTCGTCGTTCTCCTCAAGAACATGGAAAAGGGGGACCTCTTCTACGATCTCAAGGGCGGGAACCTCATGCACAGGGTGTTCACCGTCGGCGAGGAAAACAAGCGGTACTGCCTCGAGGGCAGGGAGATCAGCTATGATTAAGGTCTGCAAATTCGGCGGCACGTCCATGGCCGACGGCATCAACATGCGCCGCGTCGCGAATATCCTACAGAGTGACCCCGCGCGGCGGTATACCGTCGTTTCCGCCCCGGGCAAACGCTTCGGCGGAGATACAAAAATCACCGACTTATTGTACGAAACACACAGGGAACTCGAAGAAAAGGGGAGCCTTGGCGAGGCCTTCCACAAGGTGTCCGCACGCTTTTGCCGTATCGTTGACGAGCTCGGCCTTGCCCTCGATATCGAGAAGATTCTGAGCGACACGGCGGCGGAGATCGAGAGGGAGAGGCGAGAGGAATTCACTGCCTCCCGCGGGGAATATCTCGCGGGGATCGTCATGGCGGCCCTCCTCGGCGTGCCCTTTATTGATGCGAAGGACGTCATCCGCTTCGACGAAAACGGCCGCTTCGACACCCTCTCCTATACCCTCGTGAGGGAGGCCCTCAAAGGCAAAAATCGCGCAGTTATTGCGGGTTTTTACGGCTCAGACCCGCACGGAAAGGTCAGAACGTTCTCCCGCGGCGGCAGCGACGTTTCGGGCGCGATCGTTGCGCGTGCCGTGGGGGCGGGCGTCTATGAAAATTGGACGGACGTCAGCGGATTCTTGGCCTGCGACCCCCGCATTGTGCCGAGCCCCGTCGGGATCGGGAAGCTCAGCTATCGGGAGCTGCGCGAGCTCAGCTATATGGGCGCGAACGTTCTGCACAGCGAATCCATCTTTCCCGTGCGCGAGGCGGATATCCCCATCCATATTTTGAATACCTTCCGCCCCGCCGACGAGGGAACGATGATCCTCCCTACCGAAAAGTATCTTTCAAACGTCAAGCGGCTGCGCACCGTCACGGGGATCGCAGGGAAGAAGAATTTCACCGTCATCAGCATTGAAAAATCATTGATGAACTCGGAGATCGGCTTTACATATAAGATCATGGAAGTCCTTTTCCGCCATCATATCTCCTTTGAACACCTTCCCTCGGGGATCGACACCATGTCTATCGTCATCGACAGCGAACAGCTCACCCACGGCGTGCTCGAGGCGGTGAGGGAGGATATCGTCAAGGCCGTCACGCCCGACAGGACCAATGTCTATTCGGACGTTGCGCTCATCGCCGTCGTGGGGCACGGCATGGCAAAGAGCGTCGGTACGTCTGCGCGGCTGTTTTCTGCCATTGCGAACGCGGGGGTGAACGTCCGAATGATCGACCAAGGCTCCTCCGAGCTCAATATCATCGTCGGTGTGGACAACTGCAACTACGAACGCACTCTCCGCGCCGTCTACGAGGAGTTTTTTAAAACGTAATAATTGAGCGGGCGGGGGCGCAACATGCGCCCCCGCCCGCTCATCCTGCCCCGCCGCTCATCCTGCCCCTGAGCATAGTCGAAGGGGAAGGATCCCGTTAAACGCACGGGAGCTCATGCGCCCCTGCGCCGCGTCATTCTGAGAAACGGAGCAGGAACGAAGTTCGACGACTTAACCCGAAGAATCTCGCGGCGAAAATCCGTAAACCATGCGGCGAGATGCTTCGGTACAGCCCTCGTAGACTGCGTTGTGCTCCCGTTCTCAGCATGACGCCGCAATGGCGAAAGTCCGTAAAGCATGCGGCGAGATGCTTCGGTTCAGCCCTCGTAGACTGCGTTGTACTCTCATTCTCAGCATGACGCCGCAACGGGTCCGTCCTCGGCTCAGCCCCGAACGCAGTCCTGCCCCTGCGCCGCGTCATTCTGAGAAACGGAGCAGGAACGAAGTCCGACGACTTAACCCGAAGAATCTCGCGGCGAAAGTCCGTAAACTATGCGGCGAGATGCTTCGGTAGAGCCTCCGTAGACTGCGTTGTACTCACGTTCTCAGCATGACGCCGCAACGGCGAAAGTCCGTAAAGCATGCGGCGAGATGCTTCGGTTCAGCCCTCATAGACTGCGTTGTACTCACGTTCTCAGCATGACGCCGCTATGGGCTCCCCGTCACCCCGCCCCGTCATTCCCAATCACGCCACACCACAATTTTAAATTTTTAATTTGATTACATTTCATCAATCGCGCCCGCCGACAGTGTCGGCGGGCGCGTCATTTCATTCTCTACTTTCTATACATTATTATATCATTTCCCTCTCCCTTCCCCGAAGGTCCTCAATGAGCAGTTTCACATGATCGATCTGAACGTCGGTGAGCCCCTCCACCGAAACGGTATTATGGTTTTCAATTCCGAGGAGGGCGTCGGTGGAAACGTTGAAAAACGTTGCGATCCTCACAAGCATCTCCACGGACGGAAGGATATTGTCGTTTTCCCAATTTGAAATGCACTGCTTGCTGACATGCAGTCCTTTTGCAAGTTCCACCTGACTCAAGTGCCGCACTTGCCTCAATGCACGGATGTTTTCGTTCAACATAATGCTATTCCCCATGATTTTTTCCAAATTTGTCAAAATTTACAATACTATTGTAAAAAAATACTTGACAAGTACAAAATACTTTGGTATAGTAATCCTGTACTTTTATGGGAGGGGCGTATGGAAAAGCGCATATCGAGAAACTCAGCGGTTGCGTTGTTGTGCGCATGCGTCTGGACGATGATCGTCCTGTGCCTCTCCATGCCCGCACGCCCCGCCGAAAAAGCTCACGCGGCGCCCAATGATATGATTGAGGTATATGCCGTTTCCGTTGCTTATCAAGGCGGCAGTATGGAGGAGGAAATTTTCTTTGGGGGACATTCTATTGTGGCATAGAGCTACTTGCTGAGTCCCATTACAGGGTTGTCGATACAGATGGCAATGTTGAAACCGACGGAAGAGGCAATAAGAAAGAGGGCACCATAGATTGGGCAAACGCTGAATTCGACGGCGAACAATACGATCTTGGAACACTTGAGTACGACGGCGTTTTGGAATCTGCTTGGAAACAGGATCAGCATAGTCACGACTTCACTGCGGGGGGCAATGGGGATTGGGAACCCGTCGAGGAAGATACAGACAACAAAACCCACTGGGCCGTGTGTAACGGTTGCGGTTTGCAGTTGCAAGTTGCCCACCGTCCCGATGCGGACGGAAATTGCATGGACTGCGGCGCGGAACTCGGCGAAAATTATATCAATCTATACACCTTCACTCTTCCCGACGAAATTCCCGCCCCCGACGCAGAGGGCTGGACGTTTGAAGAGGGAAGCGGGCTTCCGACTTATTCGTTCGATATTACGCTCGAAGAATCAAGCTATATCTACGAGGGATTTACTCTGTCCCTCAAAATATGGTCTGAAAACGGCGGACTTGCCAACGATGACAAGAGTATCGTTATCGATTATTTGATTTCCGCAGAATTGTCAGACCTCGGAACGGGGTTCAGTGCAAACGCAAGCGAAATAACAGACTCAGAGGATCCGTTTACGATCTGGCAAATTGAGGTCACGGAAGGGGTGGGGAACGATCCGGCCGATGAGGGTGATCTTCGGAGGCAAATCGGGGGCACGATTACCATCACTTTGACGCTTGAATCCGCCGTTTCCACCGGTGATAGTGATGGTTATCTCGACACACTTACCTTTTCCGCAACGCTTGAGGGGGAGGAGTTATGAGTAAAAATTCTGTGAAGTATCTCCTTTTCTCCCTTCCGCTCATCGTCCTTTTGATTTTCGATATCATCATGCTCAGCCTTGCGGCCACGGCGGAGGAGCCTCCGAAATACTCGACGGGCGGCGTCGTCATGCTCGACCCCAACGCAACGGACGAACGGACGAGCGAGGGCCCCGGCTCATCCCCCGGGGTGACGGTTGCGGGCTCGATCGGCGCAGTCGTCACCGCTTCGGCGGCGAGCCTTGATGAGAAAAACCACGATTCCGCTCAAACGACTGTTACTTACAGCGTTGATACCACGTGGAAGCTCACCATTCCCGATTCAATCACGGTCGGCGACACAGCGGGCGGAAAGGTAGAAGCTTCAGATGTTGTCATCGAGAAAGGCAAGCAATTCAAGGTCACCGTCAGCAGCAACGGCGAATGGAAAGTGAGTGGTAACGGACAATCCATTGAATATGATCTCAAAGTGGACGACAGTTCCGGTGCACTTATCAATGGCGGTACAGTTCTTACATTGGATGCAGGCACACAGTCGGGCGAGGCGACCTTAAAAGCATCGCTGAAAAACGCTGACGATGGGAAGTATTCCACGGGCGGAACCGCATATGAAGATACGCTGACCTTCACCATCACCGACGGCACCGAAGGTTAATTTTTCACGATAACAAGAGGGGAAAGCTATGGCCTTGCTTGCAGTGACATTTTCAACATTGAAGGGTGCGGCGATCGCGGTCGCGGCCGTCAATTTCGCCGTGCTTGCTGCGGTACTCGTCTATCTGTTCTTTGATTACCGCGCGGCAAAGAAGGAAAAAGACAACAGCCCCCCTTCCAAATCCTCCAAATAACAAAAAGACCTCCCACGGGAGGTCTTTTTTGTATTCCCTTGCACCTTTTCTCTTGCCCGCCCCCTGCGTAAGGGGGCGGGGTAGGGGTGGGGGGACGCCCTCAAACGAAGTCTGCACGCCGCGTCATTCTGAGAAACGGAGCAGGAACGAAGTCCGACGACTTAACCCGAAGAATCTCGCGGCGAAAGTCCGTAAAGCATGCGGCGAGATGCTTCGGTAGAGCCCTCGTAGACTGCGTTGTACTCTCGTTCTCAGCATGACGCCGCAATGGCGAAAATCCGTAGAGCATGCGGCGAGATGCTTCGGTACAGCCCTCGTAGACTGCGTTGTACTCTCGTTCTCAGCATGACGCCGCACCGAAGTCCCGCGTCATCCTGCTTAACCTCCCCGTCAAAAAACGGGCGGCGCGGCCAAGAGGCCGCGGCGCCCGCATATTCACCCTTACCGTTGTTTGTTGGTAAACCTCAAAATCGCCTCGGTGTTGCCGAACACCACAAGCAGATCTCCCTCCTCAAACACATAGTTCCCGTCAATGGTGGAAATGACGTTGTTCCCTTTCTTGACGGTGAGAATATTCATGCCGTACTTTGCGCGGGGGTTGACGTCAATGAGCTTCTTCCGCATCCACCGCTTGGGCGTTTCGATCTCGAAAATGGCGTGGTCGTTGTCGAGTTCGATAAAGTTGATGACGTTGGCGGAATTGAGCGTGACGGCGAGCTTTTCGGCCACATCCTTGTCGGGATAGATGACCTCATCCGCGCCCGCGCGCGTCAGGAACTTCCGCTGGATCTCCGTGGAGGCCTTGGAAACCACCTTCTTCGCCCCGAGGTCCTTTAAATTGGACGTGATTTCGAGAGAGGCTTGGAAGTCGTCGCCGATCGCCACGACGCAGACGTCGAACGCGGGGATATCGAGCGTCTTGAGGTTTTCCATGACCATGCAGTTCATGATGAGGGCGTTAGTATAGCGGGAAGCGAGGGCATTGATATTGTCCTCGTTTTTATCGACGATCATGACCTGATCGCCCATGCCGAGCAGCCGTTCCCCGAGCTCCCGCCCGAATTTTCCCATACCGATGAGTAATACCGATACCATAGTTCTCCTTGTGAATGAAAAATTTTTGTCCCGCGCTCATTCTGAGGGAGCGTAAGCGACCGAAGAATCCCCTTATACGAAGTCCGTCAGTTTAACGGGATCCTTCGCTACGCTCAGGATGAGCGATCCGAGCTCGACGCGTCAGTCATGCCCCCTCCCGAGGAGGGGGGTAGGGGGGTGGGCAACGATGTCCGCACCCCGTCCGCTTACCCGATAAAAATGACTTCCACGGGGTGGCGGATCTGCGCCTCCGTTTGGTTCTTTTGGCTGAGCGCCATGGAAATGGTGAGCACGCCCGCTCTCCCCGCAAACATCAGAAGAATGAGGATGAGCTCGGAGATGATGCCGAGCTTGGAAGTGATGCCGAGGCTCAGTCCCACCGTCCCGAGCGCGGAAACCGTTTCAAACAAAATCTCTCTGAACCCGAACGGCTCGATCGCGCAGATCGTCATCACGGCGACGAGAATGATCGTGAGATACGCCGTAAAGATCGCGAGGGCCTGGTGAAGCTGCGACATTTCGACGCGCCGCTTGCCGAGGTTGATGTCCTGCTTCCCGCGCAGGGCCGCAAGCATACCCATGATCATCACGGCAAAGGTTCCCACCTTGATGCCGCCCGCCGTCGAGCCCGAGCACCCGCCGATAAACATTAAAATCACCGTCAAGAGATACCCGCTCTGCGAGATCTTGTTGTAATCCACCGAGTAGAAGCCCGCCGTCCGCGCCGTCATTGCCTCAAAGAGAGCGCAGAGGAATTTTCCCCCGACGCCCTTGTCCGCATAGGCCTCGCTGTTCCAATCAAAGGCGAGAAAGAGCCCCATGGAGATGGCGAGTAGCAGGACGCTGCACAGCACGATAAATTTCGTATAGAATTGGAATTTTTTGGGATTCCCCCTGCAGTTGAAGATATCTCCCCACACGCAGAAGCCCAGCCCGCCGATAAAGATGAGGGCACAGACCGTGATGACAACGAGGGGATCGGTCGCATAGGCGGAGAGGGAGCCCGCGTCCCCCATGAGGTCGAAACCCGCATTGCAGAACGCGGAAACGGCGTGGAAAATGGAAAAGTAAATGCCCTGCCCGACGCCGAAGTCGCCGATGAAGCGGATGGAGAGGAGCCCCGCGCCGACAAGTTCAAAGATGAGTGTGCCGATGACGATCTGCTTGACAAGCGTCTTGACGCCCTTCAAACTGTTACTGCCGAGGGACTTGATGACGGCGCTGCGTTCGTACAGCCCGAAGCCCCGCTTCACCATGATGAGGAGAATGGAAACGAAGGTCGTAAACCCGAGGCCGCCAAGCTGAATGAGGAGCAGAATGACGATTTGCCCGAAGAGCGTCCAGTGGGTGAAGGTATCAAAGGGAACGAGCCCCGTGACGCAGGCGGCGGAAGTGGCGGTGAAGAGGGCATTGATATAGGACGTGGAGCCGTCCTTCGCCGCAAAGGGCAGCACGAGCAAGACACTCCCCACGAGAATGACAATGAGATACCCAAGCGTCAGATATCTCCAAATGCTCATTTTCCCTTTTGTCTTGAGTTGCATATTTACCTCTATGCTCTTTTGCCTTGTTGCGAGAAAGATCCCATAAAGCCAACGGACCCGAATTCTTTTCAGACGCTATCTATATTTTATCAAATCGCATGAGAATTATCAAGCAAAAGAATTCAAAAACAAAAAAAATTTCCGTCCCCAAAGGGACGGCCTTCCTCGGCTCCCGCCGCGTCATTCTGAGAAACGGGGCAGGAACGCAGTCCATGCCCCCTCCGCCGCGTCATTCTGAGAACGCCAGCAGGAACGAAGTCAATGTGAATTGACCCGAAGAATCTCGCGGCGAAAGTCCGTAAAGCATGCGGCGAGATGCTTCGGTACAGCCCTTGTAGACTGCGTTGTACTTCCGTTCTCAGCATGACGCCGCACACTGCTGTTCCAACCGTGTCACCCTGTCCCCGTGCCGCGTCATTCTGAGAACGCCAGCAGGAACGAAGTCAATGTGAATTGACCCGAAGAATCTCGCGGCGAAAGTCCGTAAAGCATGCGGCGAGATGCTTCGGTACAACCCTCGCAGACTGCGTTGTACTCTTGTTCTCAGCATGACGCCGCTATGGCAAAAACCCGTAAAGCGTGCAGCGAGATGCTTCGGTACAGCCCTTGTAGACTGCGTTGTACTTCCGCTCTCAGCATGACGCCGCCACGGGCTCCCCAAAGGGGAACGCCGCCCCTTTCACCCCACAAGGCCGAAGAGGCCATTCAGAACCATCGCGGCCATCTCTTCGCAGTCAAAGGTGTGCGAAAGATCCCTATACGGCTGCCCGTACTGCACAAGGTTGTGCCCCATGTTAAAGTAGATCATGCGGTAGTTGTTGTTCGCCCAGACCACGGGATAGTAGCCGTCATACCAGATCTCCCCCGGGTTGTCGCCGACGGGGAAGGTGGAACTGTCGAGCGAAGCCAAGACGGTAATGTCGGGATTTTCCCTCAGGTCGTGCTCCCAGCTGTACCACTCGCAGGGGGCAGAAACAAAGGTATCGGGCAGGCCCTCCGTCGCGGGGTGATCGTGCGTTTCCACTCTGAGCGTTTCCGCGGTCGGCTGCCATGTGTTGTCGGTGTACTGCCCCGAGCCCAAAAATTCCTCATGATACCAGTCCCAATCCTGCTCCACGGCAGAACCGCCGCTGCCCGCTTCCCCGAGCGCAAAGGCCGCAAAGTGGAAGCCCATCCACGCGCCGCCCTTTTCCATATACCGCTCAAACGCCGCCCGCACGTAGGGGTCCTCGGGACGGGAATCGAGGAAGATCAAAACGTCAAAATTTGCAACATATGCGTCGTTTAAGAGGCTCCAATCGCAGGTGGATTCATAGATAAAGTTGTTCTCCTCGGCCTGTTTTTGAAACCAATCGTCCGCCTCGGCGTCGAAACTCTCGTGCGCCTGGTCGCCGTTGTATTTCGCATAGAACGCAAGAACGCGGAAAGCGGCACAGAGCGTGCAGGGCGTGCCGTCGTGCTGCCCGTACTCTCTGGCGCGCGGCTCAGTGCACCCGTCCGCCGTGCAGATGCGGTAATGGCCGTTTTCGTCATCGTACATCCAGCCGCTCCACACATGCTCGTGCGGCTCCCCGCAGCCGAACAGCGAGAAGAGCAGGACCAAAGAGAGCACAGCCCCCATGATTTTTGAAAGGTGTTTCATAGAATTCTCCTTGTCAGCATTATAGCGGAGTTGCGCAAAAATTTCAATAGACGTTTATAAAAAACGGAAACGAACCCGCCGAAATCGACAATAAGTCTGCAATTTTTGCAGAAAAGAAAGACAGGCGCCCCGCGCAACAGCGCGGGGCGCCCTTGGTGTACCCGCCGGGGCTACTTCGCGCCTTGGGGGCGCTCGTGCCGCCCTTCGACGCCATAAAGAACGTGCGTGCGGGGGCGAACCCACGGGTTCTCGCCCCGTCGGCAGAGTCAATGAAATTCCCCGAACAGCAAAAGTTGATCGGGGAATCTGGTGTGCCACAAATACCCTAGTCAAACTGTTTTGGCTGGGTTTTTTCCTTTTTTTCGTAGGTTTTGGGAAGTTTTAAAAAAATTTTTTCAAGACTTGACAAGAAAGTTAAAACTGTGCTATACTGATTATGCCAAACAATTCTTATTAACTTTGAGGAGTGCGAATTTTTATGTTCACGTAGAAACGCATAATTTTTACGTATACCAGAAAATATGGAATTGGTAAAAATGCAGATTCCACTTATGTCTGGTATGCGTGTTTCGTACTCTGCATAAGAATTGTTTGGCGACAATCGGAGTTTGCGTTTTTCGTGCGCTGACTTCGGTTGGCGCACTTTTTATTTATCAAAAAGGAGAATAATCATGAACAAGAAAAAAACGAAAGTATCACAATTAGTTATATCAGTAGTAGGTATTCTGATAGGGATTTTGTCGATTATCTTAGGATTCGTTGAAATTTTTCCGGACTACGATAGTATTTCGACGCGTATAAACGGAAGCATTCAATTTGGTGCAGATTATTATACCGAATCATATGCTGCTATGGCGAGAGCGGCCAACAATCTTGCTACTGTTACCGATAGGCTCGAACAAATTCAGCAAGCTGTCGGATTTGCATTTTTAATTGTGGGGCTGCTCATTGTGCTTGTTTTTACCATGAAACTCATTGCTGCAATTAAACAAAAGAAATACGACGATGCCAAGCAAGTCGAGATTTTAGAATAAAAGTAATAAACGCTTGAATATTCATCCAAAATTTCTTTGTTGTGCGGGGGCGGAAAGCTTTGCCCCCGTTTTCTTATGAAAAGCGCAGGTCGTTCAACTTGCGTTCTTTTTGGTGTACCCGCCTGGGCTCAAACGTGGACTCGACGGGTCAGAGGCGCAAGCAGCTTTCAAAATATCTTGTTTTATACGAAATATCTTGCATATCGTGAACAAAGTAATACTCATAATAAACGAAGAACAGCCCCCGAATTAACGGGAGTTGTTCTTTTGTGAGGCTCTTGGGAGTTGCACCCAATACGGAAAATCCATTCACGTTTTATCTGTTTATTCCTGTGCTATTTGTTCTCATTCAGCCGCACAAACCTCATGACTTCCGTAGTAGCCTACCGAATTTTCAAGTATCATAACAATACCTCCTAAAATAATTTTTAAAATTAGCGAAACAGAAATTTCAACTGAAAACTCCGTTTCTTTTTTAGAAGGATTGCACAGAATTGAAAGAGAAATTATTTCACACAGAACAGATAAAACAGTTAATGGCAATATTATGTTGGCACGGAAAAACTTATTTCCCGTGCCAACGTTGGTGTACCCGCCGGGGCTCGAACCCGGACTCGACGGCGTCGGAGGCCGTAATGTTATCCAATTACACTACGAGTACATATGAAGTTGTTCGTCATCCGCTCATTCCGCCTCGCGCCGCGTCATTCTGAGAAACGGAGTAGGAACGAAGTTAAAGTGAACTGACCCGAAGAATCTCGCGGCGAAAGTCCGTAAAGCATGCGGCGAGATGCTTCGGTACTGCTTTCGCAGACTGCGTTTTACTCTCGTTCTCAGCATGACGCCGCTACGGACCCTCGTGCGTTCAACGGGATGCTTCGCGTTGCTCAGCATGACGCCGCTACGGGCCCCGTGCGTTCAACGGGATGCTTCGCGTTGCTCAGCATGACGCCGCTACGGGCCCTCGTGCATTTCACGGAGCAAGTCCGCCGAGGTCATTTTCACTCTACAAACGACATTATAGCACATTCCCATAAAAATTGCTTTATATTTTCGTCGGTTTATGGTAAAATGAAGAAAAAAATTTCGGGGAAACAGAAAATGCCGCAGAAAACAGTCGTCATCGGAATGAGCGGGGGCGTGGATAGCTCCGTTGCCGCGCTCCTTTTGAGGGAACAGGGCTACCGCGTCATCGGTCTTTTCATGCGGAATTGGGAGGAATCGGACGAAAACGGCGCTTGCACGGCCGAGGAGGACTTCGAGGACGTCAAGCGCGTGAGCGACCTTCTAGGCATTCCCTACTACACCGTCAATTTCTCCAAAGAGTACATGGAGCGCGTCTTTTCGTACTTTTTGGCGGAATATCGGGCGGGCAGGACCCCCAATCCCGACGTTCTCTGCAACCGCGAGATCAAATTCGGCCCCTTCAAGGCGTATGCCGAAAAGCTCGGCGCGGACTACATTGCAACGGGTCATTATTGCGGCATATCGCACGAAAACGGCGTGCACCGCCTCTTAAAGGCGGCCGATCAAAATAAGGATCAGACCTATTTTTTGAACCAACTTTCGCAGAGCCAGCTCGAAAACGTCCTCTTCCCCCTTTCGGACCTGAAAAAGGAGGACGTGCGGCGCATCGCGGAGGAACACGGCCTTTCAACTGCCAAAAAGAAGGATTCCACGGGCATTTGTTTCATCGGCGAGCGGAATTTCCGCAAGTTTTTGCAGGAATACCTCCCCGCGCAACCGGGGAAGATCCTGACGCTCGGCGGCGAGGAGGTCGGCGAGCACTTGGGGCTCATGTATTACACCCTCGGCCAGCGCAGAGGCCTCGACCTCGGCGGCAGACACGGCGAAGAGGGGAGATGGTTTGTCGTCAAAAAGGATCTGGAGCACAACGTTTTGTATGTTTCCCACGGCGACGAGAGCCCCCTTTACTCCCGCGGGTGCCTCGTGAGCGGGTTCAATTTTATTCCTTTTCCGCCCGAGGAGAGTGAATTTTCCTGCCGCGCAAAGTTCAGATACAGGCAGGAGGAGCAGGGTGTGAAAGTCGCTAAAATCGACAATAAGTCGCTGAAAATCACCTTTGACGAGCCCCAGCGCGCCGTCACGGAGGGGCAGTATGCCGTTCTCTACGACGAGCGTCAATGCCTCGGCGGCGGCGTCATCGAAGAAACGTGGTGAACCCCGTTCGCTCATCCTGAGGCGTAGCCGAAGGGGAAGTATCCCATAAAACTAACGGGAGCCTGTTCCCTCATTCCGAGCCCCGAAGGGGCGAGAGAATCTCATAAACGCACGGGAGCCCGTGTAAGCGGCGTCATGCTGAGAACGGGGGCGAACGCGGTCTACGAAAGCAGTACCGAAGAATCTCGCCGCTTTGTGTCCGTATACGCCCCGCGAGATTCTTCGGGTCAAGTCGTCGGACTTCGTTTAACGTCCGTTTCTCAGAATGACGCGGGGCTGCTGCCGCACGAACAACACCGCCCCGCGAGATTCTTCGGGTTGGTTTTTTTTAACTTCGTTCAATGTCCGTTTCTCAGAATGACGCGGGACTGCTGCCGCACGAACAACACCGCCCCGCGAGATTCTTCGGGTCAAGTCGTCGGACTTCGTTCAACGTCCGTTTCTCAGAATGACGCGGGACTGCTCGCGTAGGTTTACGAGATCCGCTCGCTGCGCTCGGGATGAGGATGGCGGGGTCAACATGCCTCGCCCTGTTTCCCCGCTCTCCAAAAAATTATTGTATAAAATTTCTTTCATCTGGCCATAACCTCTGTGCAAGTTCACGGAGGTGTTTTTATGAAAAAAATCGCACTTATCGCTCTGTTACTCGCCGCAATCGTCGCCGTCTGCCTCGGCGCGGGTACGGAAAAGGGGCAGAATACGGAGTATCTGCGCGTCCATATCCGCGCGAATTCCAATGCGGAGGCCGACCAAGCCGTCAAATATCAGGTCCGCGACGCGATCGTGGAATTTCTCACACCCACCGTTTCGGAATGCGCGACCAAAAAAGAGGCCATGACGGCTGTAAAATCCAAACTTTCGGCCATTTCCGACGTTGCCGATCGTGTTTTGAAGGAAAATGGCTTTTTCTACGGCGCGAGGGCGAGCCTCAGAGAGGAGGAATTCCCCACCCGCGTCTATGACGGCGCGACGCTCGAGGCTGGGGTGTATGACGCGCTCATCGTCGAGCTGGGCAGCGGCACGGGGGACAACTGGTGGTGCGTCGTCTACCCGCCCCTCTGCTTTACCGCGGGCAACGGAAATATCGTCTATAAGTCGAAGATTTTGGAGATCATCAAGAACTTTTTCGGGGAGTGAGTGGTTACTTACATCGGCCCTTCGGAGGGGACATGACTGCGATGAAACCCCGTGGGGTCCCTTCCTCATTCCGAGCCCCGAAGGGGGGCGAGAGAATCTCATAAACGCAAGGCGGCCCGTGTAAGCGGCGTCATGCTGAGAACGGGGGGCGAACGCAGTCTACGAAAGCAGTACCGAAGCATCTCGCCGCTTTGTGTCCGTATACGCCCCGCGAGATTCTTCGGGTCAAGTCGTCGGACTTCGTATTACGTCCGTTTCTCAGAATGACGCGGGGCTGCTGCCGCACAATCAACACCGCCCCGCGAGATTCTTCGGGTTGGTTTTTTTGACTTCGTTCAACGTCCGCTTCTCAGAATGACGCGGGGCTGGTTCGACTGCGCTCACCATGACGTATTCAGAATGGCTGTGCGAGGGGTAGGGGAGAATTTCTTCAAAAGGTCTTGCCAAAGGGGAGGGTCATGTGCTATAATTTAGATTACTATGGAAAATATCGCTCAGACCATTGCAACCGAACTCAACTTGAACGAACAGCACGTTCAGAACGTCATCAACCTTCTCGACGAGGGCAACACCGTCCCCTTTATCGCCCGCTACCGCAAGGAAATGCACGGAACGATGGACGACCAGACCATCCGCGCCCTTGCCGACCGTCTTGAGTACCTCCGCGGCCTCGAACAGCGCAAAAACGAGGTCATTAAGACGGTTGGGGATCGCGGCCAGCTCACGCCCGAGCTCGAGCAGCAGGTCCTCGCCGCCAAGACGCTTGCCGAAGTGGAGGATCTCTACCGTCCCTTTAAGCAGAAACGCCGCACCCGCGCCACGGTGGCCAAGGAAAAGGGCCTCGAGCCGCTCGCAAAGGTTCTCTTTGAACAGGCTCCCGACTGCCCCGTTCCCATCAAGGAGGCGGAAAAGTACGTTGACGCGGAGAAGGGGGTCAACACCGCCGGGGAGGCCCTTGCGGGGGCGGGGGATATCATTGCCGAATGGATCTCCGACGACGCCGCCATCCGCAAATTCCTCCGTGAATTCTACATGAAATACGCCGCTATCGCCTCGGTCGCGGCCAAAAAGAATCCCGAGGACACCGTCTATCGCAACTATTACGACTTCAACTCTCCCGTCGCCAAGGTCGCGGGGCACCAGATCCTCGCCATGAACCGCGGCGAGAAGGAAGAGGTCTTAAAGGTCAGCATTGAGATCAACCGCGAAATGATCGTGGAACTCATCTGCCGCCGCACCGTCAAAAAGCCGCTGTGCGCGTCCTCGCAGTTCGTCAGAGAATGCACTGCCGACGCCTACGACCGCCTCATTGCCTCCGCTATCGAGCGGGAAGTGCGGAACACGCTCACCGACGCCGCCAACGAGGGCGCGATCGGACAGTTCGCCCTCAATCTCCGTCCCCTCCTCATGCAGCCGCCCGTCAAGGGATTCGTCACAATGGGCCTCGACCCCGGCTACCGCATGGGCTGTAAGGTCGCCGTCGTGGACGGCACGGGGAAGGTTCTCGACACGGCAGTCGTCTATCCCACCTATGGGGAACGGCAGAAGCAGGAATGTATCGTAAAACTCTCCGCCCTCATCAAGAAACACAAGGTCGCGCACATTGCCATCGGCAACGGCACGGCGAGCCGCGAAACGGAGCAGATGACGGTTGAACTCATCGCCTCCCTCGGCAAGGATGCGGGCGTGAGCTATGTCATCGTCAACGAGGCGGGGGCGTCCGTCTACTCCGCTTCCAAACTTGCGGCGGAAGAATTCCCCGAATATGACGTGAATTTGCGCTCCGCCGTTTCCATTGCAAGAAGATTGCAGGACCCCTTGGCCGAGCTCGTCAAGATCGACCCCAAGTCCATCGGCGTGGGACAATATCAGCATGATATGCCCGAAAAACGGCTCTCCTCCGCCCTCGACGGCGTCGTGGAGGACTGCGTGAATGCCGTCGGCGTGGACGTCAACACGGCCTCTGCGCCCCTCCTCGCAAGAGTTTCGGGGCTGAACGCGGGCACGGCGGGGAATATCGTCAAATTTAGGGAGGAGAACGGGGCTTTCTCCTCAAGGAAGCAGCTCATGAAGGTCAAGGGGCTCGGCGCCAAGGCGTTTGAGCAGTGCGCAGGCTTCTTGCGCGTG
>CANQUY010000002.1 GCA_947627125.1 uncultured Clostridia bacterium | reverse complement strand
GGGGAGGGAAGCGGGGCGGAAGGGGATCTCTTTCAGATCTCCAACGAGGTGACGCTCGGCTTTTCGGAAACGGAGATCCTGTCCACCGTCGAGAAGGCGGTGAAGCTCATTGTGCAGTTTGAACTGCGCGAGCGGGAGAACATGAAGACGGAGGGGGGACTTTCCCTTCGCGACCGCGTTCTGCGCGCTTACGGCGTCCTCTCGAACTGCTGTCTGCTCGGTATCAAGGAGTTCATGGAATTCACGGCCGACTTCAAGCTCGGCATTCTGTTCGGATATCTCGGCACGGACAGGACGGAAGAGGAGATCTTGGCGGAGCTTGACGATCACATCGTCGCCATGCGCCCCGCGAATATCGACCACCTCAACGGCCGCGTCCTCACGGAAACGGAGCGTTCCGTCTACCGCGCCGAGCAGACAAACAAAGTCATGCGCAGAATGGAGATCGTGGTGTGAGAATGAACGGTTGGGTAGTGTGAAATCTACGCCTATGCCACTACGGAGGCATTCCAATCACGTCATAGCACCCCGCGCAGGCATTCCAATCACGTCATAGCGCCCCGCGCAGGCATTCCAATCACGTCATGGTGAGCGTAGTCGAACCATCACCTTATTTATAATGCGGTGACCCTTCGACGTTGCTCAGGGTGACGTGATTAGAACGGTTGGGTAGGGGGGCGGGGCGTCCCAAACGACAACTTCAAAAGGAGTATCCCTTGGACAATAAATTTTATTCGGATCATTTAAGGCAGGTCATACAGCAGGCGGAAAAGAGCGCGCGCTACTATAAGACCAACTATATCGGCAGCGAACATGTGATCCTTGCCATGCTCGAGGTCCCCGAGAGCACGGCGGGGCGGCTTCTGACGGCGTCGGGCGTCGAATACACCGTCTACCGCGACCTCTTCCGCCGCGCCATCTCTCACGAGGCGACGATCAAGTTCGACTTCACCCCACGCACCAAGAACATGTTCACCCTTGCCGAGGAGTATGCCCGCAGGGACGGAAATTTCGGCGCGCTTACGGGCACCGAACACCTTCTTCTCGCCGTTCTCAACGAGGAGGAGAGCGTCGCATACGCCATCCTCGCGGGCATGCATATCGACCTGCCCCTGCTCATCGAACGCACGGAGTCCTTTATCGGCGGCGCGGCCTATGAGCCCAAGGCGGAGCCCCTCGGCGGCACGGAGCGCGAAATCAGGCGCACCGACTACCGCCCCATTCCCACCGTGGACGACAGGCTCCTGCCCTATGGCGTGGACCTCACCAAAAAGGCGAGGGAGGGAAAGCTCGACCCCGTCATCGGCCGCCGCAAGGAAATCGAAAAAGTCATTCAGATCCTGTCGCGGAGGACGAAGAATAACCCCGTTCTCATCGGGGAGCCGGGCGTCGGGAAGAGCGCAGTCGTCGAGGGCCTCGCGCAGGCCATTGCAAACGGCGAAGTGCCCGACTTATTGAGCGATAAAATCGTATTTTCATTAAATTTAACGGGGCTTCTCGCGGGGACGCGCTACCGCGGCGACTTCGAGGAACGGCTCAAAAATATCGTCGATACCGTCATGGCGGACAAGAATATCATTCTCTTTATCGACGAGATCCACACCATTGTGGGGGCGGGCAGTTCCTCCGACGGAGCGTTGGACGCCTCCAATATTCTGAAGCCCATGCTCGCGCGGGGGGAGCTCCAGACGGTCGGCGCAACGACCGTTGAGGAATATCGTTTTATCGAGAAGGACCCCGCCCTCGAACGCCGTTTCACGCCCGTCATGGTGGACCAGCCCTCCGTTGAGGACACGATCATCATTCTCCGCGGCGTGCGCGACAAGTATGAGGCGCACCACAACGTCGTCATCACCGAGGAGGCCATCGAGGCGGCGGCGAAACTCTCAGATCGTTACATAAGTGACAGATTTTTGCCCGACAAGGCCATCGATCTCGTGGACGAAGCGGCCTCCCGCGCCCGCCTCAACGCCTACAACGGCCCCGCGGAACTGCACGAGGCGGAAGATCGGCTCGTCCGTCTTACGTCCGATTGGGAGAAGGCGAGAAAGTGGGGGGACGAGAACGAGGCGACGCTCGCAAGAGAGGTGAGAGAGCTCACCGAAAAGGTCAATGCCATGCGCCGCGATTGGCGGATGAAGAAGAGCCGCGCCCATATCAGCATCGGCGCGGAGGACATTGCGGAGATCGTTTCCGACCGCTCGGGCGTTCCCCTTGCAAAGCTGAACGAGAAGGAGAGCGAGCGTCTTTTGCACCTCGAAGAGGAACTCCACCGCCGCATTGTCGGGCAGGACGAGGCCGTTTCCGCCGTCGCAAAGGCCATCCGCAGGGCGAGAGCGGGCCTCAAGGACCCCAACCGTCCCATCGGCTCCTTCATCTTTGTGGGTCCCACGGGCGTGGGCAAGACGGATCTTTGTAAGGCCCTCGCGGAGAGCATGTTCGGCGACGAATCAATGATGATCCGCCTCGACATGTCCGAATATATGGATAAGAGCTCGGTTTCCAAGCTCATCGGCGCGGCCCCGGGGTATGTGGGCTACGACGACGGCGAGGGATATCTCACGGGCAAGGTGCGGAAGAAGCCCTACTCCGTCGTCCTCTTCGATGAGGTCGAAAAGGCCCACCCCGATATCTTCAACCTCCTGCTTCAGATCCTTGACGACGGGCGGCTGACCGACAGCAGGGGACGGACCGTCAATTTCAAAAATACCGTCATTATTCTGACGTCGAACGTCGGCGCGCATGCCGTGAAGGAGCTCTCCTTGGGCTTCGGGGCGGCGGACGAGGCGAGCGAGTATGAGGACATGAGAAGGAACATTGACGAGGCCCTCAAAAAGCAGTTCCGTCCCGAGTTTTTGAATCGGCTCGACGACGTCATTATCTTCCACAAGCTGAGCAGGGAGAACGCGGCCGTCATCTGCGACAAGCTCCTTGCGGGGCTCAACAAGCGGCTGGAGGGGCAGAAGATCCGCCTCACCGTGACGGCGGCGGCCAAGGATCTCATCGTCGAACGGGGATATTCGGACGAATACGGCGCCCGCCCCCTCAAGCGGACGGTGCAGAAGCTGGTGGAGGACGGCCTCTCGGAGGAGCTGTTGAAGGGGAATCTCCACAGCGGCAACGTGACAGTCGACGAGCAGGACGGCAAGCTCATATTCTACAACGAATAGCGAAAATTGCAGCATAAGTTGCGAAAAATGCGCCGCGTCATGTCCCGTGCGACGGCGGCGTCTTGCTACCCGCGCGTTCATCCTGCCGCCCCGCTGTTCCCAATCACGTCATCCTGAGCGTAGTCGAAGGATCACCGCATTATAAATAAGGTGATGGTTCGACGTTGCTCACCATGACGTGATTAGAATGCCTGTGCGGGGCGCCATGACGCATACAGAACGCCGCCGTCGGTGTACTCGCCCCCCGCGTTCATCCTGCCGCTCCGCTCATCCTGAGCGCAGCGAAGGATCCCATAAAACGCACGGGGGTCCGTTGGTCTAACGGGATTCATCGCTACGCTCTGAATGAACGGTCGGCGCGTTCATCTTACTCCGTCGCTTGGGCGGCGGATTTTTTCATAAACTACAGAACAGACGTTTGCCTTTTTTCAAGAGGCGTGATATAATAGAGGCATGAAGAGAGAAGTCGCTCCCATTCCCACCCTCACGGCCGACCAGAGCGAGGCCGCCGCGCTCATTGAGGAATGGTATTTTCATCTGAATACACAGATCTTTGTCCTCTGCGGCTACGCGGGCACGGGCAAGACCTTTCTCGTGGATTATATCGTGCGAAAGATGGGGCTCGTTCCCGGGGAAAGCGCCGTCTTTGTCGCGCCCACGGGGAAAGCCGCCTCCGTGCTCATCCGCGGCGGGACGCCCGCTTCCACCATTCACAGCCTCATCTATACGCGGGAGGAGGACGTCGAAATCAACGAGGACGGCGAGATCATCTCCGAACAGTTCCTCCGCTTTGTTCTCAAGAGCGGCCTCCCCAAGGAAATTCAGCTCATTGTCGTGGACGAAACGAGCATGGTTTCCGACGACTTATTGCGCGATTTGCTCTCCTTCGGCATCAAGTGTCTTTTCTGCGGCGACCCCGCCCAGCTCCCGCCCGTGTACGGCACCAATTCCCTCATGAAAATGCCCGTCATCACCCTCAAAGAGATCGTGCGGCAGGAGCGGGACAACCCCATTGTTCGCATGTCCGAGGCCGTCCGCGCGGGGAAATTTCTGCCCTACGGCCGCTATGGCGAAAACGCCGCCGTCATTCCCAAGAATGCCCTCACGGCGGAGCAGCGGCAGGAGCTTTTTTTAAAGGCCGACCAAATCATCGTCGGCACGAACAGGACGCGGAGCATCATCAACCGCGAATTTCGCACATATATGGGCATTTCTGCCGAAAATGCCCTGCCCATTGAGGGGGAAAAACTCATCTGCACTCTCAACGATTGGTCCAAGCCCTTGGACGAAGAGGGGAATTTCCACCTTGTCAACGGCATCATCGGAAACTGCTTTGACGTGCGGGAGGGGGAGGACGGACTGGGCATGCTCGACTTTCAGGCCGACTTTCTCGATTCCGCCGTGGGAAATCTTCCCTTCGACGCGGGCATTTTTTACGAGGGAAGGTACTTTCACAATTACGGCGCAAAGGCCTGCCTGCTCGCGGACGGGCGGCTGGTGCATGAGAACAACTTCGGGGCGCTGAGAAGCACGAAGGTGCGGCGGGAGGATACGATCGCGCGGTTTGAATTCGCCTACGCCGTCACCTGCCACAAGTCGCAGGGCTCGGAGTACGACACGGTGGTCGTGCTCGACGAGAGCCGTCTTTTCTCGGACGGCCGCGAATGGCTGTACACCGCCATCACCCGCGCAAAGAAGAATTTGGTGATCATAAGGTAGCCTTGCCCCGCCGCGGCATTCTGAGAAGGGGCGCGGAATACCGCACCAACCGCTCAGCAAGAGCGACCCGCCCCGCCGCGTCATTCTGAGAAACGGAGAGGGAGGAGAGGACGGAAACTAACCCGAAGAATCTCGCGGCGAATGTCCGTGTTTGCATGTGGCGAGATGCTTCGGTACGTCTTCCGTAGACTGCGTTGTGCTCCCGTTCTCAGCATGACGCCGCCCACGGACCTCACCGCGGCCGCGTCATTCTGAGAAACGGAGAGGGAGGAGAGGACGGAAACTAATCCGAAGAATCTCGCGGCGAATGTCCGTGTTTGCATGCGGCGAGATGCTTCGGTACGTCTTCCGTAGACTGCGTTGTGCTCCCGTTCTCAGCATGACGCCGCCCACGGACCGCCGTGCGTTCAACGGGATTCGGCATGAGCGCGGGGAAAACCGTAAAAAAAAGTCCGACGGGATTCCGTCGGACTGAATTTTTTGCAACTTATGCGATGGTTTTCACGGCACGGGCGTAGGGGAGAAATACTTCCGGCAAGGTGTCCGACCCATAGGAAGAGCCGTCCATAGGCGCATTGTCGAACCGTGCTTGATAGATGATGGAAAGCATATATTCCTCTCCGCACTCTGAAAATTGGAACCACAGCGTCATCGAATATTCTTGCCCCTCGTGAGTAGCCCACAGCTGTGTCGATATGATGTAGTCGCGATCCTGAAGCTGGATCTCGATTTCCTCCATGGGGATCGTAAATTCCAGATCGATCCCGTCCTCTTCACCGTGCAGGTAATATGTCACGCTGTCGCTCTCGACGGTAACGGCCGTTTCTATGGTCATATAGAATTGATGATCCTCATAGTTGCCATCTCTGCCGAGGTCCATGTACCATTCGTACTCCGCGGGCTCCGTCGTGCCCAATTCAAATACCCCTTTTTGATATTCATCGGAATAATACCGCATGCCGCTGAGCGAGCTGAGAGAAACTTCGGCGGGGAGGGTCATGCTCACCGTTCCGTCCGCCTTCACCGTCATGGCTTGGGGGAAGGATGCCATGGGCTGGGCCATTGTGATCTCAAGTCCGCTCACTTCAACGTCCATGCCCTTGAGCGTCTTGTTCTGATCGAAGGAGAGGGAGATCTTTGCCTTGTCGAGCTTTCCGCTCGCGCTTCCGTTCGTCATAAGGGCAAGAAGCCCGCCGATGACGTTCTCCTTCAGCTGTGCAAAGGGAGCCTTGATGCTGTCGAGAGCTTCCGTGATCTCCTCTTCGCTGCTTCCGTTCGCCTCGCCGATCTCGCCGACGGTGAGTTTCCCGAACGTCTTTCCCTTGGGAAGAGCCCCATTGGAGCTTTCGTACAGGCTATTGTAAAAATCTTTGGAGGAGAAGAGTTCCTTGATATAGTCATACATGTCCTGATTGCCCGCCTCGGGAAGGGAATCGGGAGGCATGGCCGTCGTAAAGTCCATGGCTTCAAAGAATTCGCTCGCCTTGACGCCCCTGAAGAGCGTTCTCAACACTTCGTCGATATACCCCTTCAGCACAATGTCGTTGAGCGTGGAGTTTACAGTGATCTTTTCGAGCACGCCCGCGACGCCGTTTATCACGCTCTCCAGCCCCTTGACGAGGTCGTATTCGATGACATAACCGTCCTCTTTTTCTTGGGCGGCCGCCCCGAGAAGCCGCGGCAGGTTGTTCGCCACCTTGGTAGCAAAGGGGAGAGTTGTGAGCTCTTCGGAAACTTCGGGCGCCATGATGCTCCCGCCGATGTCGCTGACGCGTGACGTTTCAAGAACGGGCCCGTCCGCTTCCCTGTAGAGGGCGGCGATCGAGGAGAGGTCGTGCGCCCCCGAGGAGGGCCATTCGCCATTGCCCGTGTAGACCGTTGTAGCGCGGACGAAACCGATGAGGTAGCCGTCCTGCCCGCCGAAACTGAGATCGGCAAGGAGATCCGCCGCGGGCGAGCTGCCCGTCATATCGACCGTCATCTGAAGCCCGACCGTGCCCTTTGCCGCGCCGACCTCCTCGACGTGCAGTTCCGCGCCGAGTTCCATGAATTGGGGATCGACGGATTGGGCGTTTGCGGTCAGTTCGTCGAGGAGTGTATCGTTCCCGTCGCAGCCCGCGAACGCGCCGCACACGCCGGCACAGAGCGCCGCAGTCAGTAAAATTGTTGTGATTTTTTTCATGATATGTTTCATATTTACATTTTATCACAGAATTCCACGGAAAGTCAATATTATAAAGTTAAAAATTGTTGTTGGGCAGCATGAGCGGCCCACTCCGCCCACAGGCCTCCGTGCCGCCGCGTCATTCTGAGAAGGGGAGCGGGAACGAAGTCAAAGGACTTGACCCGAAGAATCTCGCGGCGAATGTCCGTAATGTGTGCGGCGAGATGCTTCGGTTTGGTTTCTGTAGACTGCGTACAACTTCCGTTCTCAGCATGACGCCGCCAATGGAGCAGGGCTGCCGCGTCATTCTGAGAAACGGAGCAGGAACGAAGTCCGACGACTTAACCCGAAGAATCTCGCGGCGATTGTCCGTGTTTGCATGCGGCGAGATGCTTCGGTTTGGCTTCCGTAGACTGCGTTGTACTCCCGTTCTCAGCATGACGCCGCCAACGGGAGCAGTGCCGCCGCGTCATTCTGAGAAGGGGAGCAGGAACGAAGTCAAAGGACTTGACCCGAAGAATCTCGCGGCGAAGGTCCGTAATGTGTGCGGCGAGATGCTTCGGTTTGGTTTCTGTAGACTGCGTTGCACTCCCGTTCTCAGCATGACGCCGCCAACGGAGCAGAGCCGCCGCGTCATTCTGAGAAGGGGAGCAGGAACGAAGTCCGATAATCTAACCCGAAGAATCTCGCGGCGAATGTCCGTAATGTGTGCGGCGAGATGCTTCGGTTTGGCTTCCGTAAACTGCGTTGTGCTCTCGTTCTCAGCATGACGCCGCCAATTGAGCAGTGCCGCCGCGTCATTCTGAGAAACGGAGCAGGAACGAAGTCAAAGGACTTGACCCGAAGAATCTCGCGGCGGAGATTCGTAAAGCATGCGGCGAGATGCTTCGGTATAACTTCTCTGGACTGCGTTGTACTCCCGTTCTCAGCATGACGCCGCCGACGGGAGCAAGGCCGCCGCGTCATTCTGAGAAACGGAGCAGGAACGAAGTCAAAGGACTTGACCCGAAGAATCTCGCGGCGGAGATTCGTAAAGCATGCGGCGAGATGCTTCGGTTTGGCTTCCGTAGACTGCGTTGCACTCCCAATCTCAGCATGACGCCGCTACGGCGAAAGTTCATAAAGCATGCGGCGAGATGCTTCGGTTTGGTTTCCGTAGACTGTGTAGCACTCTCGTTCTCAGCATGACGCCGCCGATGGACTTCCGTCTTTATAGCGGGATTCTTTCGCCCCTTGCGGGGCTCGGAATGAGGGACCCGCCGCTTTACACGCAGTTTTGCCGTCCTTTTTTTGGTGGACCGAGTGCCGTGTCATCATAGAAAAATATTTTTTTCTCCGTACTGCGCAGAGCCCTTATAATAGGGAATAAAAATTGAAAATGTGCACAATTTTTTCATAAAATCCAAAAATAGTGAAAGAATTTTTCAAAATCTGAGCCTTGACAAAGAAAATTCTTTGTTGTACAATGAAAAAGATTTTTCAAAAAAGCGAGGAAATCATGCTGAATATTGCTATTGTTGACGATGAAAAAAGCATCGCAGAAGCGCTGAAGCTACTCCTTGCCAGCTATGCCAAAGAACGCGGAATTGAAATAAACGCCGATTGGTTCGGCGATCCCGTGCAGTTTTTGACGCAGTATACCAACCGTTACGATCTTGTTTTATTGGATATCGACATGCCGGGAATGAACGGGATGGACGCCGCGAGAAAACTCCGTGAGGTGGACGATACCGTTTCTCTCATCTTTGTGACGAACATGCGGCAGTATGCCATCAACGGTTACGAGGTCAATGCGGACGACTTTATGGTAAAGCCCGTATCTTACTTCGATCTCGCGATCAAGCTCGACCGCGTACGGAAAAAGGATCTGCGGCAGGATCGCGACGTGGTATCGGTAAAGGACGACGGCGTCGTCAAGTTTATCGCCGTCAAGACGATCCGCTATGTAGAAGTCCTCAAGCACAGACTCATCTATCACACGACGGAGCGCGACTTCGAGGTGAGGGGCACGCTGAAAAAACTCGAGCCGCTTCTGATCAAAAACCACTTTTCAAAGTGCAATAATTACTGCCTTGTAAACTTGCGCTACGTCGTGGGGATAAACGGGTTCTCTGTCTTTGTTTCCTATGGAAGAAATTCCGACAAGACGGACGAGGTCGCCATTTCCCACCCCCGCAAGAAAGAGTTTGTCATCGAACTCAACCGATATCTCGGCCTGAACCTCTGATATGACTCAATTTGAATTTTACAAATCATTTCTCTTCGTTTTCGAACTGCTTGCGGCGGAGAGTATGTATATCTACAGATTCAGGAGGCGGTCGCTTTTTCTGCTCAGATTGATCGTGGGGCTCTCTGCCTGTTTTTTATTCGCGTGGCTCTTTCCCGTTCTTCCCGACAATCCTTTTCTCTTTGCGCTCACGTTCCTCCTGATCTTTCTCTTTACCGTGCTCGTCGCAAAATTCCTCTTCCGCGAGAGCTGGTTCACCGTGATCTTTTGTTGTTTTGCGGGTTATACGACGCAACATATGAGCTATGAGATCTATAACATTTTGCTCACGCTGATGAACGCAACGGATTCGGCGGGCTTTTACGGCCAGACAGACTTTTTGCAGACCTTTCCCAATCTCTTCGTCTTTGCCGTATACATGATCGTCTACGTCGTTTCCTACTTTCTCTGTTACATGTTCTTTTCCACCAAGCTCGCCCCGAAAGAGAGTATCGACGTAAAAAAGACGTTCATTTTCATCTTTTCGATCTTTATCCTCATTGTCGACATTCTGTTGAACTCCATTATCGTGCTCAATCCTCTTCAAGACGGGAAACTTTATGTCATCATCATAGGGCTGTACTGCGTTCTTTGCTGTATTATTTCCCTCTATCTGCAGTTTGAGGTTGCGATAAGACGGAAAATCGAAACGACGTTTGACTTTATGCAACAGATGTGGGAAAAGACAAGATCGCAGTACGAGATCTCCAAAGAAAATATCGAGATCATCAATATGAAGTGCCACGATATCAAGCACCAGATCCGCAGCCTCGGGAAGGACGGGACGGTCGATCCGAAGATTTTGCGTGAACTCGAGGACAGGATCTCCATCTACGACGCGGTGGTCAAGACGGGAAACGAGTCGCTCGACGTGATCCTCATCGAAAAAAGTTTGCTCTGCAATAAACAGCAGATCAATTTCAACTACATCGTTGACGGCGAGAGCCTGAAATATATCCGTGACGAAGATATCTACGCGCTCTTCGGCAACATTGTAGACAATGCGATCGAAGCCGTTTTAAAACTCCCTCCGCCGCAGAGGATCATCGATCTGCATGTGAAGCCGGTGGGGGAGATGCTTTCGATCCGTGAGAGCAATTATTTTTCCGACGCCCTCGTGCGCGGAGAAAAGGGCTTGCCGCAGACGACCAAGTCCGACCGCATCAACCACGGATTTGGGCTCAAAAGTATCCAGTATATCTGCGAGCAGTACGACGGCTCGATGCAGATCGAAACGGAGGACAATGTTTTCCGTCTGCAGATCATTCTCTTTCCGAAAAGAAAATGACAGATCGAAGCATAGCGGCGGCAGCCGCTTTTTTTGTTGCAAGAAAATTTCATCTTTCCCGCTAAAAAGATTGAATTTTATAAGTTTGAGCCGCTTTTTTGCAAGATTGAGCCATTTTTGTTGAAATCTATTTTCAGGTATGGTATAAGGCAGATGATAGAATTTTCCTGAATTCTGTCAAAATCAACAAAACGGAGGGAAATTTATGACAGGAAGAAACAAATTTTTGGCGCTTATCCTGAGCGCGGTCATGGCGCTGGGCGTATGCGCGGTGGCGGGCTGCGGCGGAAAGCAAGACGACGGCGGGAAGCCTGACGATGGCGGGTCGGGGAACCAGAGTACGGTCACACCCGAGGTAAAATCGGTCGCACTCAACTACAACAATGCTGCCGTTGAGGGGCTTCTTTCGATGAACCTTACCAAGGGCACGTTCGAGATCGTCCCCGTCGTTACGGCGGACGAGGGCGCCTCATACACGCTCACATGGACAAGCACCGAGCACGACGTTGCCACGGTAGAGGGCGACAAGACAAAGGCCACCGTGACCCTCAATGGCGCGGGCGAAACGGTGATCAAGGCGGATACGGGGAAGAAGTCGGCGGAATTTATCCTATCCGTCGAGGACGACAGACCCAAAACGCAGTATACCATCACGGTCGTGGACGGCGTTGCGAAGAATGCGGACGGCGAAACGATCACAAAGGCGGAAGCGGGCACGCAAGTCACCCTCGAGGCGACCGCCCCCGCGCATAAGACGCTCACGGAATGGACGTTCGACAACGATGACGTTGCGCTCAATGGCTATACCTTTACGATGCCCGCGAGCAACGTGACGGCGACGGCGAATTTCACCGATACGCTGTATCCTCTTACCCTCGTCGGCGCGACGGTGACGAAGGCGGGTGAAGTTTCCGATCCGCAGGGGACCGCAGGCGGTTATGCTTCCGATGAATTTGAAAACAACGAGACGAAGATCACCAACTATAATTTCAAATTCGGTACGCAGATCACGATCAAGGCGACTCCCGAATCGGGCAGAGCGTTCGTCGGTTGGGATTATCGTTATCTCAACAACAGAGTTGGTGAAATGGGAATCGACGAATACACCTTCACCATGGGCGATGAAGAGGAAACGAGCTACACCGCAGTGTACTCATCCTTCTCCACGTCAGTCTGGACGGCAGATAATGCAAACAGCAAAGGCTGCACAACGACAAAAATCACCGACGGAAACGGCGACGCCGACCTTCAGGGACTTTCCGGATATACCGTAACGATCCCTGCTTCCCAGAGCGCTTGGCAGGGCTATGGCGAAGAAAACATTCAGGGATCCAATCTCAAGACACCTAACAGCCGCGCCATGGGCAAGGTCATTTTCAAGAATCACAGCGATACCCAGACCTTGAAGCTCGAGGTCTTTGCTTCCTATTGCCTCATGGCGTCCACGTCGGGCGTGATCGAGGTCGCTCCCAATTCGGTCGTCGTAAAATACTTCCCTGTCAATATCGGTCTCAGCAGCCCTTGGATGGGTTGGGCTCTCCGTGAGAATAACGGCTCCGAAGAGGTCAAGATCGACATGGTATTCGGTGTTGCGTCTGAGCTCTATCCGAACGGAGATCCTCAGGTCATGGCGGCAGAGGGCTCTGAACCCGTGGACATCAGCTACCGTGCGACCGGTGCAACGTGGCAGAATCCTTCCGAGTCATACGGCCCCGAGTATACCGTGCTCGGCGATCAGGGCGTGTTCATTTTCGGAAGCTATGCGACGAAATGGAGCGACGATCCTTCCGCCAGACACATGGTCCTCAACATCAACAATCTTCCCGACTACGATGCGGAAAATCCTACGCTCACCATTTACGGCAACTGCATCAACCGCGTCAATGCATACGAGGAACCCAAGCAGTATCTTGAGGTCATCATTTCGACGGATCCCGAGGATCCCACTGCAGGACAGGTTGCAAAGGCAGAACTCAATATCAAAGAGATCGGCGAGGTCATTCCTTTCGTTCTGACATTCGAAAGAGAAGAGAATGAGTACTATTATATCTTTGTGAGAGTGGCCCAGTTCGATGCCAAGGACAGCTCACATGCGATCGGTGTTATCTTGCAGTTTGCATACACCAATGCTTTCGGTTATGAGGAGGTGTGATTTGGCGAACAAGAATTTTAAAACAAAACCATTGATGGCCTTTGCGCTGATGGGCGCAATGGCGCTCAGCATCGTGATACCCGTGACTTCACGGGTATCCGCCTCGGCGGCGGCAACGCTCAAGCCAAATGTCTATGTTTCGGAATATGACACGAGAAAGGAGTTGAGCGCGGCCGCCACGGATCTCGATAAGGAGATCACGGCGGAAGGGGCGGTCCTTCTCAAGAATGAGGACAACGCTCTGCCCCTTGCGGAGGGCTCCAAGGTCAGTATTTTCGGAAAGGCATCGGCAAGATACAGCTATGCCGGTGAGTTCGGCGCAGCAGGATTCAAGGTCAACAACATACTTTCGAATTTTTATTCGGACAGTAATCTTTCCGGCAAAGGGGCAGATTCCCAGAGCTATGGCAACGCGATTTCGGCAGGTCTCAATACGGGCGAAACGCCGATCGAAAACTATACGCAGAATATCAAGGATTCTTTCAAGGACTACAACGATGCCGCGATCGTCGTGTTCTACAGAGCGGGCCGTGAAGGTTGGGACAATCCCCGCACCATGATGTGGGACGGCGAGAGTTACGGAAAGTGGACGGATAAATCCGACCAGCTTGTTCCGGGCGCAAGGGCAAAAGATGACCACTATCTTCAGCTTGACCAGAACGAGACAGATCTTTTAAAGATGTGCGCAGAGAACTTTGAAAAAGTCATCGTCCTTCTGCACACGCCGTCCTCAATGGAAACAGGCTTTTTGGATGACCCCGGCCACTATGCCTATCAAAAAAATATCAAGGCAGCATTCTTTATATCTGATCCCTACAACACTTCACCTGTTGCCCAGATCCTGAAAGGGGAGATCAGCCCGAGCGGCCGCACGACGGATACGTGGGCAAGAGACTTCAAACTCGATCCCACATGGCAGAACTTTGGCAACTACCTTATGGAGGTCAACCCTTCCCAAAAGGGGAACCAATACGCAAATCTTCCGAGTTCTGAGGGACTTGGCGGCGGCGGATATGTCAACAACTATGTCACCTATAATGAAGGTATCTATGTCGGTTACCGTTATTGGGAGACGAGGGGACTTACTGAAGGGAATTCCTCTTATACGAGTGCGACGGAGGCCGAAAAGGCACAATATCTCGATGCCTCGAGCTATGAAGCTCTTCCGAACGGAAGCGGCGGCAGTGCGGGGAAGTCCAAAGACTACATTCACGGCACGACGACAACAAATTGGGATAGTTGGTACGACGCACACGTCGTCTATCCGCTCGGGTACGGCCTGAGTTACACGACCTTTGAACAGACGCTCGTTTCGGCGGAACCCGTCGGCAACAGCACTCTGACAAAGGACGGGACGATCACCCTCAAGGTGAAAGTCAAGAACACGGGTTCCGTCGCGGGCAAGGACGTCGTACAGGTCTACTACACCGCTCCATACAAGAACGGTCAGGTCGAAAAGGCACATGTCGTCCTCGCGGCTTTCGCAAAGACAAAGCTGCTCGAACCCGCCGAAGAGGAGACACTCACGCTCTCCTTCAGCGTGCAGAGCATGGCCTCTTACGACTATTCGGACGCCAACCAAAACGGCTTCAAGGGCTATGAACTCGATGCGGGCGACTATGTCGTAAAGCTCATGAAGAATGCCCATGAAACCATCGAAACCGTCACATATGTGCTCGATAATGGCATTCAGTATGAGACAGACGAGGCGACGGGAAACAAGGTCGAGAACCGTTTTGATGACGTCAGCGATTATATCACGGACGACCTCGGACAGAAGTATCTCTCCCGTAGCGATTGGGAGGGGACTTGGCCGAAATTCAACTACAAACTCACCGCTTCCGAGGACGTGATCAACGGCCTGAAAGAATGGCTCGTCACGGACGGGCAGCAGACCCGCGACCCTGAAGCGGACAAGAGTGAACCTTACTATACGGAAGAGATGCCCACGACGAATGCCAGAAACGGCATTAAACTTGAGGATCTCCGCGGGCTTGACTTTGACGATCCCAAGTGGGATCAATATCTCGATCAGTTCTCCGTCAACCAGCTCATCGAACTTGTCACGAAAGGGAGCTATGTCTCGGGCAAGGATTTCCCCGAATACGGCGTAAAGGCGATGACGAACTGTGACGACGTCAACCATTTCGTCCCGCAAGGCGGCGCACAGGATACCCACTATCACTTTGGTACCCCCGCGCTCCTTGCCTCGACATGGAATACCGATCTCGCTTACCGCTACGGTAAGATGATCGGCGAAGATGCTCTTTGGGGCTGGAACGATCAGATCGGCGCATGGTATGCACCCGCTGTCAACCTTCACCGCTCGCAGTTCGGCGGACGGAATGCGCAGTACTATTCCGAGGACGGCTTCCTCGCAGGCATGATCTCTGCAAATACCGTCAAGGGTACGCAAGAGAAAGGCCTTCTCGTCTATTGCAAGCACTTTGCGCTCAACAACTCCGAGAATAACCGCTGCGGCCTCATCACATGGGCAAATGAGCAGTCGATGCGCGAACTCTACTTCAAGTCGTTTGAGGTGTGTGTGAAGGAGGGCGGTGCGCTTGGCATTATGTCCTCGCTCAACCGTATCGGCACGACGTGGGCAGGCGGTAGCTATGAACTCCTTACCGAAGTTCTCCGCAACGAATGGGGCTTTAAGGGCACCGTTGTCACGGACAGCTACCTCGGCGACACTTCCAACCTCTCCAATGCGGACCAAATGATCCGCGCGGGCGGCACCCTTGCGCTCGGTTGGGCAAATCTCAACTACAATAAGGATAGCGCAACGACGATCACCTGTCTGCGCAACGCAGTGCATAACTTGCTCTATGCGCAGGCGCATTCCAACGCACTCAACAGCATGCCGCAGGGCGAGCATACACCCATCCAGACCTTCACGGGCGGACTTCTCGAGAGAGCTGTCACAGGAATGCCCTATACGGCAAATGTTGCAAATGCAAAGCTGTCGGACGTCTTTTATCCCGACATTGACGATTCCGAGATCAAATATACCATTGCGGAGGGGAGCAGACTTCCCGAAGGGCTCACGCTCTCCGAACAGGGTGAGATCTCCGGTATCCCGACAGAAGAGATCAACAGCTTCCGTTTCAAGGTAAAGGCAACATACGACGATTATTCAAGAACAGCAGAGTTTACGATCAGTGTCGTCGGCTATAACGGCGCCATCGTCTATGAGGCGGAAGAAAATTTAGGCACGATCTATGTAAACAAGGCTGCGAATCTCACTGTCGCAGGCGCAAAAGTAGTGAACCCCAACGCAACCGGCGCGCTTCCCACCTGCACCTATGCGCTTGCGAGCGGAAGCAAGCTCCCCGCAGGATTGACGCTGAATGCCGACGGCACGATCACGGGAACACCGACATCCGTTTGTGAGAACTATGCTTTCTCCGTCACGGCGAGCGCAAGCGGATATCCAAGCGTCACGCTCCCGTTCAAGCTCAACGTTTTCTACGAAATGACTTTTACGGGCGGTGCGCTTGCGGGCGGAAAACTCGGCGTTTCGTATATGCAAAAACTTCCCGCTGCCGAAACGCAGGGCAAAGTGACTTACGCGCTCTCCGAGGAGAGCAAACTTCCCAACGGCCTCACGCTCACTTCGGGCGGCTATATCACGGGGACACCCCGCGAGGCAGTGACCGATTATACCTTTACCGTCATTGCGACATCCCCCTTCACCGAACCCGTTGAAGCACAGTTTACCCTGACGATCGGACTCTCATTCAATGAAACGACGCTTCAGAACGGAAGGACGGGAGAGAGCTACTCGGCCCGCGTCGATACGGCGCAGGGAGCGGGTGAGATCTCTTACACGTTGAAAGCGGGCAGTGCTCTGCCCGAGGGACTTACGCTCTCCGAAAACGGCGTCATCTCAGGTACTCCCTCCAAGGCGGGCGATTACACCTTTACGGTCGTCGCTTCCGCAGAGGGGAAAGTGGGCGATGAGATCACGCTGACCCTTCACATCGACGAGGGACAGGCGGGCGGTAATTCGGGCGGCTGCGGCGGCGTCATCGGCCTCGGCGGCGCGGGAGTGTTCCTGGCTACCGTTTGCGTTCTCGGCGGCGTCCTTCTGATGCGCGGCAAACGCAAAAAGGAGGATACCTCGCGTGTTGACAATGAAGAAAAATGATCTGACAAAGCCTCTCATCGTGTGGTCGGGCATCTTCACGGTGCTTTTCGTGCTCTTGCTCATCATTTCCATCGTGATCACACAAAATTCATTTCTGTATTACACCGTCTGTTCCATGCTCGGCGGCAGTGAAACATATCTCAAGAGCGGAGATCCCTCTGCGTATCAATACTATACTTCCGATTACGGGAGCAAAGATGAAGTCCTCGCTGCGGCAAACGGGCTCAACGAACGGATCTGCGAAGAAGGATTTGTTCTCCTCAAGAACGATGACGCCGCACTCCCCCTTTCAAGCGGCAAGATCTCGGTTTTCGGGAAGAATTCCGTCGATCTCGTTCTCGGCGGCTCGGGCTCAAACGCGGGCGCAAGTTCCGATGAGGTAGCGGATCTGTACGGCAGCCTTGAGGCGGTAGGTTTACAGTGCAACCCCACCCTGAAAGCCTACTACGAGAGCGGCCAATCGGGCAGCGGCAGGCCTGACGTTCCCGCCATGGGCGACGTCGTTACGGGCTTCCCCATTGCGGAAGCCCCCCTGCCGTACCCGCAGAACGTGCGCAGCAGCTATGCGGAATATTCCGACGCCGCCCTTGTCGTACTCTCCCGCATCGGCGGAGAGGGGTATGACCTGCCGCGTACCATGTTCTGGAACGGTTCCTCCTATACGGATTGGAACAGCTCGACGCCCATCCCCGGGGCGCGCAGTGCAGACGATCACTATCTCCAGCTCGACCGCAACGAAACCGATATGCTCGAAGAGGCGTGTTCAAACTTCAAAAAAGTAGTTGTCGTCATCAACAGCGCTTCGCCGATCGAGCTCGGCTTTCTCGACGACCCGTCCCATTATGCCTATCATGAGAACATCAAGGCAGCAGTCTGGATCGGCGATCCCGGGAATTTGGGCGTGATGGCGCTCGGAAGGGTGCTCGTCGGAAAGACGAACCCCTCGGGCAGGACAGTAGATACGTATGCGAGGAATTTCAAAGACGATCCTACGTTTCAGAATTTCGGCAACTATCTCTCCGAAAACGGCAACCGCTATACCTATAAGGGTAAGACGAGCGACGCCTATTTTGTGGAATACCGCGAGGGGATCTACTTCGGATACCGTTACTATGAAACGAGAGCCAAGGAGGCGGGCGGAGATTGGTATGAAGAAAACGTCGTCTATCCTTTCGGCTACGGGCTGAGCTATACGTCCTTTGTGCGGGAAGCGGAAAACGGCAACGCGCCCGCTCTGTCCTCCGACGGAACACTCTCCTTTGACGTGACCGTCAAAAACACGGGCGGCATGGCGGGAAAGGACGTTGTACAGCTGTGGTATTCCGCTCCTTACGACGGCGGGATCGAAAAACCTCATATCGTTTTGGGTGATTTCCGCAAAACCGCGCTCATTCCGTCGGGGGGAGAAGATACCGTAACGCTTACCCTCGACGTCCGCTCCATGGCTTCCTACGATTATGCGGACGCCAACGGAAACGGTTTTCGTGGATACGAACTCGAGGCGGGAGAATATACCGTTTACATCGGCAACGGCTCTCACTGTTGGGCGGAAAGCGACGTCATATCTTTCACTTTTTCGCTCGGTGAAGACGTCCGATACGAAACAGATGCCGCAACCGGGACGAAGATCGAAAACCTTTTCGACGATGTGAGCGGGCAAATTGCGGAATATCTCTCGAGAAAGAATAACTTTGAAAATTACAATGTGCTCTACGGTGCGTCGGACGGCCGCGAGGCTTCCGAAGCGATCGTGAACGGGGTCAATTACAAACTGAATGACAAGGAGAGCGACCCGTGGTATGCGTCGGAAGCTCCCACGCAGAGCCAAAAAGAATTGCGCCGCGACGATACGCAGGTCAAGCTCGCCGATCTGATCGGAAAAGATCTTTCCGACCCGCTCTGGGAGCAGCTCATGGACCAGCTTACGGTCGGGCAGATGGTGACGCTCATTTCAACGGGCAACTTCAGGACGCTCGCGCTCGACGGGATCGACAAGCCGCTCACAACGGACGCCGACGGTCCCATGGGTTACGCCCTGTTTATGGGCGACAGCGCCGTATATGACACATGCTACTATGCGAGTGAAACCGTGCTCGGCTCTTCATGGAACAGAGAACTTGCCGAGGAGATGGGCAGAATGATCGGCAACGAGGGCCTTGTAGGCAACGAGGACGGCGACGGGAGGCCGTACTCCGGCTGGTATGCGCCCGCTGTCAATCTGCATCGCTCCCAATTCGGCGGCAGGAACTTTGAATATTACAGCGAGGACGGACTGCTTTCAGGTATTCTGGCGGAAAACGTGATCAAGGGCGCGCGCTCCAAGGGTGTGTATACGTTCGTAAAACATTTTGCGCTCAACGAACAGGAAACCAAGCGCGACAAGACGGGGCTCATCACTTGGACAAACGAACAGGCGATGCGCGAGATCTACTTTGTCCCGTTCGAACACAGCGTAAAAGTCGGCGGCACAACGGGCGTGATGTCCTCTTTCAACCGTATCGGCACCACATGGACGGGCGGCAGCTATGCGCTTCTCACAGAACTTCTGCGCAACGAATGGGGCTTTGAGGGCACGGTGATCACCGATTTTAACCTCAAAAGCTATATGGACGCCGACCAGATGATCCGTGCGGGAGGAGATTTAAATCTCTCGGCGGGTAAGAGCCCCACTTCCGTCACGACCCCCACAGATATTTCCTGTATCCGCCGTGCGGCAAAGAATATCCTCTATACGGTCGCAAATTCGTGCGCGATGAACGGTTACGGCGCCGACGTCGTTTGGGGATATACCACGCCCGTGTGGGTCGTATGGATCATCGTCGCCGACTGCATTATCTTTGCGGCGGCTGCGGCTCTCTCGGCGGTGACTGTTGTAAAAATCGTCAAAAAACATAAAAAGGAGCAAAAACAAGATGAAAGTTAAAAATTTTGCCGCGCTCGCGCTTGCGACACTGGCTGCATGTGCACTCATGGCGGGTTGCACTTCAACGGACAACGGCGGAGAAAACGGCGGCGGCTCGGGACAGGCGGGCGTAAGATCCTATGTTCTCGAGGCGGAGTATATCGACCTCGACAACGTACAGGGCGCGGGGATCTCTTCCGACCAGGGCGGCGTTGAGATGATCTATGGGCAAGGGACCGAAGCGGAAAAGGCGAAAGGTTGGAGCAACGGCTATTACGTCGGGTATACCTATAGCGCGAACCTCAGGCTGGATTTCGTATTCAATGCAGACAAGGAAGCTTCCGCCGCCATCGTGCTTCGACTTGGCTCCGAACTCGGCGCTCTTTCTCTCGATCCCACGTCCTTTGCCGTAAAATTGAATGACGCAGATATCTCCTATCAGACGATATATGTCGAAAATTCTTCCATGGACGAAATGAAGTTCTACGATAAGACGGTTTCGACCAATATCAAGCTGAAAGAGGGGATGAATACCCTGTCGCTCATCGTACTTCCCAATACGTTTAAAAACGGAAGTACGGGCGGACCCACCGTGGATTGCGTCAAGCTCGAAACGGTGGCGGAGGTCACATGGGAGCCTAAGACGGACAATCCGTCCTCCCGCGGCGGCAGTATCTTCTGATCATACTTAAGATATTATCTTTCCTCCTTAGAAAGGAAATACCTGCGGCATGTCCGCAGGTATTTCCCGTATATCAACGGACTCCCATTTCTTCCACCAAAAGCAAAACCACCGGTTTGGCAGGTCATTTTTTTGTTTTATCTAGTGGGATGAAATAAACGATCGCCGCCCGCGGACGCATGTCCGCGGGCGGCGTTTTCTGCACCGCGCCCCCGTGTCGCCGCGTCGGCTCCGCCGCGCTCATTCTGAGCGCAGCGAAGAATCCCATAAAACCGACGGAGCAGTGCCGCCGCGTCATTCTGAGAAACGGAGAGGGAGGAGAGGACGGAAACTAACCCGAAGAATCTCGCGGCGGAGATCCGTAAAGCATGCGGCGAGATGCTTCGGTAGAACCCTCGTAGACTGCGTTGTACTCTCGTTCTCAGCATGACGCCGCCAACGGGAGCAGGGCCGCCGCGTCACTCTGAGAAGGGGAGCAGGAACGAAGTCAAAGGACTTGACCCGAAGAATCTCGCGGCGAATGTCCGCAATGTGTGCGGCGAGATGCTTCGGTCCGACTTCCGTAGACTGCGTTGCACTCCCGTTCTCAGCATGACGCCGCTACGGCGAAAGTTCATAAAGCATGCGGCGAGATGCTTCGATTTGGCTTCCGTAGACTGCGTACAACTCCCATTCTCAGCATGACGCCGCTACGGCGAATGTCCGTAAAGCGTGCGGCGAGATGCTTCGGTTTGGCTTCCGTAGACTGCGTACAACTCCCATTCTCAGCATGACGCCGCCCACAGGCCCCCGTGTGTTTAACAGGATTCAGCATGAGCGGCCCGCCGCTTTACCCGCAGTTTGGAGGGTCATTTTTTTATCTTGTGAAACAGCGTGTATTTTTTATGTACAGCCCAAAAACTTCTTCTTTCAATCGAAACACGGTCTTTCTTTCATTTGCGTCGGACATATTGCAATTCATGCATGCATGGACGAGTGCTAAATAAGCCGCGCGCAGTTCTTTTACCATAATTTCAATGTTTTCATATGTCATAGCATTTCCTCATGCCTATTATAATCCTACGATTTGTAGGAAGTCAACGATTTGTAGGAAAATTTTGATATCATTTTTTTATGAAAGACAATTACTTTGGCAGACAGTTGAAAGAGCTGCGGCAAGCGAGGGGAATGACGCAGAAAGCGCTTGGCGAAGCGCTCGGCTTCTGTAATCAAACTGTGAGTTTTTGGGAGTCGGGCAGGCATGAACCCGATTACGATTCGCTGATCAAGATCGCCAAATTTTTTGAGATATCGATCGATGAGCTTCTTGGATTGAAATAAACGATCGCCGCCCGCGGACGCCTGTCCGCGGGCGGCGTTTTCTGCACCGCGTTTCCGTGCCGCCGCGTCGGCCCCGCCGCGTCATTCTGAGAAACGGAGCAGGAACGAAGTCAAAGGACTTGACCCGAAGAATCTCGCGGCGAATGTCCGTAATGTGGGCGGCGAGATGCTTCGGTCCGACTTCCGTAGACTGCGTTGCACTCTCGTTCTCAGCATGACGCCGCTACGGCGAAAGTCCATAAAGCATGCGGCGAGATGCTTCGGTCCGACTTCCGTAGACTGCGTTGTACACCCGTTCTCAGCATGACGCCGCCAACGGGCCCCGTGCGTTTAACGGGATGCTTCGCGTACGCTCAGCATGACGCCGCCCTCATCCCAAGGCGCAGCCGCGGGGACATGAGTGTATTTTTTAATTTTTCATTTTAAATTTTTAATTTTCATTCCTTCAACTTGACTTTTCTCTTCGTTAGGCATACAATAAAAGAAAAAATCTCACTGAAGGGTAATTTTATGGCATTCAGAACTCACAACTGTAACGAACTCCGCGCGTCCGATGCGGGGAAAAAGGTCAAAATCGCCGGTTGGCTCGATTCCAAGCGCGACAAGGGCGGCCTCCTCTTTGCGGTCATCCGCGACTTCTACGGCACGACGCAGGTGGTGGCGGAAGAAGAACCCTGCCTCTCCCGGCTCCGTGACATTCCCACCGAGTCCACCGTTTCCGTCGAGGGCACCGTGGTCCTTCGCTCTTCCCCCAACGAAAAACTCCCCACGGGCCTCATTGAGATCGTTCCCGAGAAGGTGGAAGTGCTTGGGCGGCGTCTTATGCCCGCGCTTCCCTTCGAGGTTTCCCATTCCACCGAGGCGGGGGAGGATGCGCGCCTTCGCTATCGCTTCCTCGACCTCAGAAACCCCGCCGTGCGCGACAAGATCGTGCTCCGCTCCCATATCATCGAGGACCTCAGAAAGCTCATGACCGAGCAGGGCTTCACAGAGATCTCCACGCCCATTCTGACGAGCTCCTCGCCCGAGGGCGCACGCGACTACATTGTGCCGAGCCGCCTCTATCCCGGGGAATTCTATGCGCTCCCGCAGGCGCCCCAGCAGTATAAACAGCTCCTCATGTGCTCGGGGTTCGATAAATATTTCCAGATCGCGCCCTGTTTCCGCGATGAGGACGCGAGGGCGGACCGTTCCCCCGGGGAATTCTACCAGCTCGATATCGAGATGGCCTTTGCGGAGCAGGAGGACGTGTTCGCCGTGCTCGAAAAGGTCCTGCCGCCCGTGTTTGCGAAGTACAGCGGCTGGGAGGCCGATCGGCCCCCGTTCCGCCGCATTCCCTACCTCACCGCCCTCGAGGACTACGGCACCGACAAGCCCGATCTTCGCAACCCTCTCCTCATCAAAGATGTGACGGAGCTCACCGTGAACTGCGGATTCGACCCTCTCATGCTCAAGCATGTCAAGGCCATTGCTGTCAGCGGCGTGAACGTGCCGAGGAAGTGGATCGACAAGACGGCCGAGGACTTCACCGTGCGGACGGAGGGCGGCAAAATGTTCTGGTTCAAGCTGGACGAGAACGGCGCACCCGCGGGCGGCATTGCAAAGTTCGTTGCCGAAAATGTGGACGCGTGGAAGAAACTGCTCGGCGTTGAAAGGGATTGCTTCATTGCCCTCACCGCCGAGGACAAATTGCAGGACGTGCAGAAGAGAGCGGGGATCCTCCGCACCATGCTGGGAACGGGGCTCGATCTCCTCGAAAAGAACGTCTACAGATTCTGCTGGATCGTCGATTTCCCCATGTACGAGATCGGCGAGGAGAGCGGCGAGCTCGAGTTCTGCCACAATCCCTTCTCCATGCCGCAGGGCGGAATGAAGGCGTTTGAACAGGATCCCTTAAAGATCTTGGCCTACCAATACGATATCGTCTGCAACGGCGTGGAACTTTCTTCGGGCGCAGTCAGAAACCACGACCCCGAGATCATGTTAAAGGCGTTCTCCCTCGTCGGGATCGGCAAGGAAGAGGTCGTCAAGAAGTTCCCCGCCCTCTACAACGCCTTTGAATACGGCGCACCGCCGCACGCGGGCGTCGCTCCCGGGGTGGACAGAATGGTCATGCTCATCGCCGATACGACGAACATCCGCGAGGTCATCGCCTTCCCGATGAACGCCAAGGCCCGCGACCTCATGATGAACGCTCCCTCGCCCGTCGAACAGAAACAGCTCGACGAGGCCAACATTGCGATCAAACCCAAAAAATAACACTTATAGCGCAAAAAAGCGGCCCGCCGATCCTTCGGCGGGCCGCTGTATTAAGTTTACTGCTGTTTGCTTCTGTATCTTCTGAGGTAGTTGAAGATCTTGTCGCGGAGGTTCGGGGACATGTCGTAGAGGCCGTAGCGGATCCACACCTTGTCGAAAAATTCCCTGTTATCTCCGCCGATATGGTAGACGGGAAGGTCGCCGAATTTGCCCGACTTGCAGGCAATGAAGAGGTCGCCGAACTCGTCCTTCTCCTCGGGCGTGAGCTCGTTGATGAAGGGGTCGTAGACGTATTGCATCGTGGGGTCGGTGTAGACGTTGACGGGGCGGAACGCGGGGGCCGGCGGCGCATACTGCGGGGCGGGGGGAATGCTTTCCTCCTCCGCGGGCGTTTCCTCCGCACCCTTTTCCGCGAGGGAGAACATTTCGCGCTCGAATGCGCTCATCTCCTCTTCGTGGAAAGGTTCGGGTTCTGCAGGCTCTTCGTAGCCCTCTCCGTCCGAATAGCGGTAGTCCTCGTCGGTCACATCCTCTTCCGCCTCCGTTGCATACTCGTGCGGCACGGTTTCCGTTTCCTCGTCGTCGGCGTCGTCGTAGGTATCGTCCTTGTCGTCGGTGTCGTAGAATTCAGCCTCGGTGTAGTCCTCATCCTCATCTTCTTCTGCGGCAAGCTGCCTCTGTTTCTGCTGGACCGCAAGCGTGAGGCCCGCGAAGAGCACCGCGCCGAGGGAGGCGAAGATCAAAACGAGCGAGGGGATCAGCGAGCCGTTCTGGAAGAATTGCAGGCTCCAGTTCTTGCCGAGGCCGCAGCCCGCGATGCAGAGCAGGAGCACGACGGCGAGCTGAAGGGAGGAGAGCACGATAAACAGGATCCCCCTCCGCTTGTGCAGGAACGCGATCACGGAGATGACGAGCGTCGCAAGAATGACGGCGAGCGCCGCGAGGACGAAGGAATTATAGATGGGGTTTTGGGTGAACGTCTTGAGAAGGATGAAGTGGGATTCCGTGAAGGAACCGGGGAAGAAGATCGCAAAGCAGGAAATGACGGAGAAGAGGTAGATCCCCGCGCTGAAGAGCCCCGCTTTCCCGTTTTCGATGATGGAAAACACCGTCATGAAGACAAAGAGCAGAAGGGTGATAAGGGCGACGGGCACATCGACGGCCTCCGCGCTGAACGCAGGCATCGTCAAGCTGTTGACGCAGATCGCCCACAAGAATGCGAGGGTGTACGAAAGGAGAGAAACCGTTCCCGAGAGGGCGGCGGCGCGCCTTGCCCGCCGTGCGGAAAAGAGGGAGATGAACAGCGTAATGACCGAGATGAGCACGGTAGCGAGGAGTACCAAGGCCGCAACCACGGCAATGGCGTCCAAAGCGGTGAAGGAGGCGGAGGCAATGTCCTTCATGCGCGTGAGGAAGAAGCCGAGCAGGGAATCGTTGAGCCCTGTGTTTCCGCTGTAATAGGTGGGGGACAGCCACGGGATGAACTTCCCGAGCAGCCCCAAAAAGAGTCCGCCCGCCGTGAGCAGGAAGAATATGATCGAAAAAGCGCGGTATTTCCCCGCCTTAACGGGCGGCTCCGCATGACTGCGGTCCTCTTCGGGCTCCGCGTCATAGTATGTTTCCGATTCGGTCGCACTTTCCTCCTCCGTATCCGCGGATGCAGGGGAAACGTCGGCCTCATCTATGTCCATATCTTCAATGTCTTTATTGACCATACAAGTACTCCTTTTTTCCTTGTCGCGTACCATTATAACACGGAATCGTGCGGCTGTCAACTACAAAGTTTGCCCTTTCGCGCAAATCCGCCAATAGTTTGCCCCCCGCCGTACCTTTTCATAACGGGCAAACGGCTTGCGTTTTTCATTTTTCTGTGATATAATGCTTGCAAACGATACGAAAAGGGGAAAAGATGGAAGAACGTTCGGACGGTCTTGAAAAAATTCTTGCAGATATCGGCGAACAGACGGGGGTGCATGCCCGCCTTTCGCCGCAGGGCGGGGAGGAGAAAGCCTTTTCCGTCCCGTGGGACGGCGATACGGTGACGATCTACCTCACGGGGCGCGGGGCCGAGCGGGAGGCAAAGCTCATCGGCTATCTTCTCGCAAATTCCGCCCCCGCCGCGGCGCGGAGCGGAAAGGTGAAGCTGAACTCAGTTCTCCTCGGCGAGGGGGGCAGAGTGCGGGCTCTCCGCTATCTCGCGGAGCACGGCCAGAAGGACGGCCCCTGCTATGCGGCGGAAGTCCTTCCCGACAGGCGCGGTGAGGATGCGCTGGAACATATCGAACGGTGTCTTGAGGGGGCGGACGCCGCCGTCTTTACGGAGGGGAATGCCATCGGCGTCGTGAAATTTGCGGGGGACGGACAGTCGCCCTACGAATTCGGGCTGTTTCTGAACCAATCCCTCTACGAGGAGGCGGGCATTCACGGGAGGGTCGGCGTCGGCTGCGAGGTCCCGACCTTTGCGGAGATCTCCCTCTCCTACGCGCAGGCCGTTTCCGCCCTCCGCATGTCCGATATGCTCGGCGACGGCGGCGAGGTGCACTCCTACCGCGAATATCTCCTCGTGGGCGTCCTCTCAAGCCTGTCGAGGGAGAGCATCCGCTTAAGCCTCAGGGAATTCCGCATCGGCGGGACGGAGGAAGTGTTCGGTGACGAGGAGCTCTGTCTTACGGCGGAGAGATTTCTCGAGAACGACCTCAACCTCTCCGAAACGAGCCGCGCCCTCTTCATCCACCGCAACACCCTCTCCTACCGTCTTGACAAGATCGAACGTCTGACGGGGCTGGATATCAGGAAGTTTTCGGATGCGGTCACCTTCCGCGTCATCACCGTCCTGTTGCAACTTGTAAAGGAGTAAAAAGGAGATACCATGTCTGAATTACAAGAAAATGACGATACCATGTCCGAGGCCTCTTCGGAGGGAGAGCGCGTCCCTGCGGCAGAAAACGGGCGGCCCGCGTCTGCGGACAAGCGCGAAAAAACCGTCCGCTGCGTCAGCGCGATCTTGTTTGCGCTCATCTTTCTCCTCGCGGGGATCATGGCGGGCTGGTTTATCGGCGTGAGCTCTGTAGACGAGCGGGCGCGGAATCTCGCGTGGCTCTTGGAGCGCGTCGCCGATAACTATTACAGAGAAGTGGACGACGAAACGCTGTACGACCGCGTGTTCTCCGCCCTCGAGCTCGACAAGTTCTGCTCCTACTACAATGTGGACGAGTACGACCGCGTCGTCAGCGAGAGCGAAGGGAACAACGAGGGCTACGGCGTCAGCGTGACCTATGACGGGAACGCCGTACAGATCTACCGCACGGTGTACAATTCTCCCGCGGAACGGGCGGGACTTACGGCGGGCATGTATATCTACCGTTTCGGCCCCGACGGCGGGAATCTCACGGAGGCGACGAGCGCGAACTTCATCACCGACCTCTCCTCCATGGCTTCCGCCACTCTCGAGGCGGGCTTCAAGGGGGGAGAAAGGAAGCTCTACACCATTTCCCGCGCGGCCTATACCGCGGCCTACTGCGAATACAGCGACAGCGATAATACCTTCCGCTTCCGCGGCGAAAAGGCCCTTTCGCTCGAGAATGTGGGGGAGGGCATGTCCGCGCTCGACGGGAAAACCGCCTATATCCGCCTTGCGCAGTTCGAGGGCAACGCCGCCCGCGAGTTCAAAGCCTGTCTTGACAAGATGAAGGAGCGCGGCAGGACGGACCTCGTGATCGATCTCCGCCTCGACGGCGGCGGGTATCTCTCCATTCTCTGCGACATTGCCTCGCATCTCTTGAAGAATGCCGAGGGAAATGCCCCGCTCGTCGCAACGGCGCGCTACCGCAGGGGGAACGAGGAGGTATTCAACGCCTACGGGAACGATTACGGCAGCTACTTCAGCGAAACTTCCCGCATCCGCGTGATCGCCGACGAGAACACCGCCTCCGCTTCCGAGGCCCTCATGGGGGCAATGATCTGCTACGGCACGATCTCCGAGGAGGATATCTACCTCCGCGTCAACGACGTTGACGGCCTCGCGAGGACGTACGGCAAGGGCGTCATGCAGAGCACCTTTGTTGCTCCCGACGGCAGGGCGCTCCGCCTCACGGTTGCGCAGATCTTCTGGCCCGACGGCGAAACGTGCATCCACGACGTCGGCATCCGTGCGGATGAAGAGCATGCCGTCAAGGCGGAACTCTTCGCCACGGCGGAGGAATTTCTCGGCGCATTAAACTGAAAAACGCTTTAAATATTCTTCGATGATACGCGTATCGCCGACCTCTTCGCGGGGTCGGCTTTTTTCTGCCTCTTTGGGCGGATCCTGCGCGATATCTTCGGAATTTTCCCTCATTTCTCCGCCCTTTTGCGCATTCAGTAGGGAGGCGATGACGTCCTTGTTCTCACGGTAAAAGCGGAGAAGGCTCTGCAACGTTTCCTTGGAATTCTCATCCGAGTTCATCATCAGCAAGACGAGGAGGAGCATGGTTTCCATATCGGCATTGTATGCAGTGCACAAGGGAAAGGTGAGGGGGCATAGGATAAGGGAGAGGTGACTATGAAGGATTTTGCAAGCTATGACGACGAACTCATGAAGGAGGCGGAAAGGGCAGTCGGCTCCGTGCAGGGCAAGAGCGAAAATGACATCATCCGCGAGATCTACGCAAAGGCGGAGGCGGGAAAGAGGGCGGGCACGCTGACCAACGAGCAAATCGACGCCTTTTATGCCCGCTTTTCGCAGATGCTCAATTCCGCCCAGCGAAAGAGGCTTAAAAAGTTGGTGGAAAAGCTCAAGGCCATTGAATAGCGCTCAGGAGAGGGCGTGGAGGGCATGATAGAGCGCGTTTGCCTCCCGCATGCCCTGAAAGACGGAGAAGGACGCCCGCACCAGCCCGTCGGGAGCGGTGCCGAGGGCCTCATGCGCGAGCGGCGCACAGTGCAGGCCGCCCCGCACGGCAATGTCGAACTTCTCCGAGAGGGCGGCGGCGACCTCCTCGGAGGGCATTGACTTATGGCGGAAGGAGAAAACTCCGCAGGCGTTCGGCGGCGAAAAAATTTCATAGGACGGGAGCCCCTTCACCGCCTCCGAAAGGGCCTTTATCAGCGCATAAGTTTCCGTTTTTTTGGTTGACTTCACGATGAGGAGCCCCTCGAAGAGGGAACAGACGGCAGGGTAGGAGAGAGTGCCGCTCTCGAGGCGGTCGGGATAGAAGGAGGGCTGGGAAAGGTTCATGCTCTCGCTGCCCGTTCCCCCGAAGAGGAGCGGACGGGGATCCACCCGCTGTGAAAAGAGCAGAGCCCCGATCTGGATGGCGTGCAGTCCCTTGTGCCCCGCGAGCGCAAGCATGTCGATCCCCATATCCCGCATGGAGATGGGAATATGCCCCGCCCCCTGCGCCCCGTCAACGAGGAGCAGAACGTGCTCGGGGAGCAGTTTTTTCAGCCGCTTTACATCGCAGGAGGTCCCCGTGACGTTGGATGCCGCGGTCACGCAGACGAGCCTCGTCTTGTGCTTCACGCATGCGGCGATCGTTTCGGGCTCCAAAGCGCCGTCCTTGAGCGGGGCAATATCGTAGGTGATGACCCCTTTTTCCGCCAAATATTGCAGGGGACGGAGGACGGAATTGTGCTCGAGCGCCGTCGCAACGACGTGGTCGCCCTCCTCAAGTACCCCCAAAATGGCAATGTTGAGGGCCTCGGTACAGCTCTTCGTGAACACGCAACGCTCGAACCCGTAGCCGCCAAAGACGTCCGAGAGAAGGTTTCTGCAATTTAGAACATGCTCGGCCGCGGCGAGGGAGAGGCGGTGGCCGCTCCGTCCGGGGTTGGCGCAAACCTTCATGGCGGCGCTCACTGCGCTGCGGACGGCGTATGGCTTGAATCCCCCCGTTGCGGCGTTATCGAGATAGATCATGACAATATCTCCCCAAAAAAAGATACCTTATTATACGAAGGCAGGTCAGAAATCATGACGATCGTTGCAGTTTTTAAGTCCCGCGCACAGGCGCTCGACTGCATTTCCGCGCTGAGAGGGGAGGGGATCCCCGCGCAGACTATCTCCAATCCGCATGAGGCGAGGGTCGGATGCGGCATTTCGGCGCGGTTTGAGGAGAACTTTCTGCCCCGCGCCCGCCGTGTCATTTCGCGGAAGGGGTATTCCTCCTTTGCGGGCTACATGAAAAAAGTCGGCGACTCGTATTTATTTTTGTAGGGGGTGGTGAACGCAGTCATGTCGCCCCGCCCCGCGTCATTCTGAGCGTAGCGAAGAATCCCCTTAACGAAGTCCATGTCCCGCCCGTGCGCTCATGCTGAGCGTAGCGAAGAATCCCCTCAACGAAGTCCATGTCCTGCCCGTGCGCTCATGCTGAGCGTAGCGAAGCATCCCATGAAACCAACGGAGGCGTTCTAATTACGTCATGGTGAGCGCAGTCGAACCATCACATTATTATAACGCGGTGACCCTTCGACGTTGCTCAGGGTGACGTAATCAGAACGGCGGGTCAGAAATCCAGCCCCGCGTCATTCTGAGAAGGAGAGAAAGAACGCAGTCAGAGGACTTAACCCGAAGAATCTCGCGGGGCATCTTTACACCATGCGGCGAGATGCTTCGGTATGGCTCCCGCAGACTGCGTTGTACTCCCGTTCTCAGCATGACGCCGCTATGGGCCGCTGCACGTTTTATGGGATTCTTCGCGTTGCTCAGAATGAGCGTGTTTTACAACATTCCCCCAAATGCTTGCAAAAAATGTCGGGTTATGTTACAATGAACTCATGAATGAGATCCTCACAGAGCTTGCGCGGCTCTATCCCGACGCCCGTCCAGCGCTGCACTTTCATACCCCTTACGAACTCCTCGTCGCCGTCATTCTCTCGGCGCAGTGCACGGACGAGCGGGTCAACCAAGTGACGGCAGAACTCTTTAAAATCTACAATAACCCTCAAAAAATGGTGGAACTGAGGCAGGAGGAGCTCGAAAAATATATCTACTCCTGCGGCTTCTACCGCAACAAGGCGGCGCACATTCTCTCCGCCTCCCGCGACATCTTGGAGAAGTTCGGCGGAAACGTTCCCGATACGCTTGAGGACCTGCAATCGCTTGCGGGCGTGGGGCGAAAGACGGCCAACGTCGTCTACTCGGTGGCCTTCGGCGGGGACGCCATCGCCGTCGATACGCATGTGTTCCGCGTCGCCAACCGCACGGGGCTCGCCGTCGGAAAGACGCCAACCGAGGTCGAAGAGGGGCTCATGCGGGTCATTCCCAAGGAGAATTGGTCAAAGGCCCACCATTGGCTGATTTTTCACGGGCGGCAGGTCTGCCACTCCCAAAAGCCCGACTGCTCCCACTGCACTCTCAATTCTTGGTGTGAATTTTACAAACACAAGAATTGACTTTCTCTCCGCCATTCTTACAAATCTCCCCACCTCAATTTTTAATTTTGAAATTTTTAATTTTTAATTTAAGAATGACGGCTCTTGCCTGCCGCATCGGTATAAAATCCCCCTCCTTCGTCCATAACGGGCGCAAGGAGGTTTTTTATGACCAATCTCACGGCCAAGGACTTAGATGTTCTGACACAGATTCTCACGGGAGAAGAAATGGCGTGCAAAAAGGCGAAGATCTACGCCAACACGCTGACGGACACGGCGCTTGCGCAGACGATGGGAGAGATCGCTTCCGCCCATGCGCAGAGATTTTCGGCGCTCTATGCGATTTTGGGAGGCAAACAATGAAAAACAGCAAACAGGACACCACACTCTCCGAAAAAGACGCCCTGCAGGACATTCTCGACTGCGAAAAGCTCCTCATGAGCTACTACGCCGATGCCCTTCTCGAGGGCAGCTGCAAGCCCTTCCGCAAGGAGATCTTAAAGAATTACACGCAGAACGCCGACACGCAGTTTCAGGTGTTTGAGCAGATGCTCTCGCGCGGGTATTACGAGGTCCAGCCCGCCGCAAAGATGCTCATCGACCAGAATGCGGAAAAGTTTTCCAAGGTGCAGAAACAGATCTCTGCCGTATAATTTTTCCGCTCTGCCGCAAACTGCGGATATGGCAAAGAAAAAGAAGTATGCACACAACCCGCATTACTGCATGATCCGCCCCGACGCAAAGTCGGACGACGATGACATCGTGCCCACGGGCCAAAGCTGAAAATACGCTCATATGTGAGCGTTTTTTCCTTTCTCCGTCATACAATAGACCATGGACAAAAAAATTTCCGCACTCTTCGATCTTAGTCATACGCTTGCAAAGGAGTATTTGAAACAATTCGTCTATCCGTGGGAAACGCTCGGGGGGATCGGGCGGTTTCTCATGGAGATCGCCCCCTCGCTCGGCGATGAATATGTTGAAATGTGCGAGGGGGTTTTCGTACATGGTACCGCTAAAATCGCTCGGACGGCGGAGATCCATGCACCGTGTATCATCTGCGCAAATGCGGAAGTGCGCCACTGTGCATTCATACGGGGGAACGTCCTCGTCGGGGGAAACTGCGTCGTGGGGAATTCCACCGAGCTCAAGAACTGCATTCTCTTCGACGGCGTACAGGTCCCGCACTTCAACTATGTAGGCGACAGCATTTTGGGGCATCGCGCCCATTTCGGCGCGGGGGTCATCTGCGCAAATGTGCGGCTCGACAAAAAAGAAGTCGTCATCCGCGGGGAGGACATTCCGACGGGCAGAAAGAAGGTCGGCGCGTTTGTCGGGGACTTTGCAGAGGTCGGGTGCAACAGCGTTCTCGCGCCCGGGGCCGTCATTGCGCGCGGGGAGAAGATCCTGCCGCTCACGTTTGTCCGCTCCCGCTGATCGCCCCCGCCCGCTCATCCTGCCCCGCCCAGCCGCGTCATTCTGAGAAACGGAGCAGGGACGAAGTCATACGGACTTAACCCGAAGAATCTCGCGGCGAATTCCGTAGAGCATACGGCGAGATGCTTCGGTACCACTTTCGTAGACTGCGTTGTACTCACGTTCTCAGCATGACGCCGCTATACGCTCCCGTTCTTTCTCCCGCCCGCTCATCCTGCCCCGCCCAGCCGCGTTATTCTGAGAAACGGAGCAGGATGAGAGGACGGGACCTAACCCGAAGAATCTCGCGGCGGAAGTTCTTAAGTCATGCGGCGAGATGCTTCGGTACCACTTTCGTAGACTGCGTTGTGCTCCCGTTCTCAGCACGACGCCGCTATCAGCCCGTTCCCGCCCCCCCCCGAAAGGGGGATTTTTTTATAATATGGTCGCGAGAAAATCTTGTTTTTTTCAGACAAAACCGTTGACAGACTTGTCATATCGTGGTATGATATTGTCATAACTTTCCATGACAGGCCGTAGGTTTGTCATACAGCGAAGGTACTCCCACAAAGCTGAAAGAGAGGATATTATGTCTGAAAAAGTAAAATCCGAGAAGAAAAAGAGGTTCGGCCCCGTCAAAACAAGCATTATGATCGTTTCCGCGGCATTGGTCGCAGCGGTCGGCACATGGGCCTGCATCGCCTTTTTGCGTCCCCAGCAGAGGAATGACGTCGCCGAGGATTACGGCTCAGCCCTGATCGAGGTGCAACCGGGGGAGAGATTCGATCCCGCCGCCTATGTTCCGCTCAAGGAGAGGGACGAAAACGACGCCGCGATCTCAGACGAGGAGGGCACCTACGATGCCGTAGATATCTACGCCCG
>CANQUY010000001.1 GCA_947627125.1 uncultured Clostridia bacterium | reverse complement strand
TTTCCGTGGGTGGCGGCGTCATGCTGAGAACGAGAGCATGAACGAAGTCTGCGAGGGCTCTACCGAAGCATCTCGCCGCGAAGAAAACCGCATACGCCCCGCGAGATTCTTCGGGTCAGCCCCCGTTCTCTCGTCCTTCTCCGTTTCTCAGAATGACGCGGGGCTGCGTCACTCTGTTCCGCTTTGGGGGCGGGGGAAAGACCAATTTCTATCATCCTCAAGAATTTTTAAAAAACGATTGACAACGCGCGCTATTTTGTGGTAAAATAAATGAAACTGAAATAGCCCTGTAATGGAGCCGAAGAAGAACTCTTTGAGGAGGAAAAATTATGGCAAACAGCTTTGTTTTTGGCATATTGGCGGGTCTTGTCCCCGGCGGGACGATCGCGATTTGCGTGGTGACAGGCCTCTTGATCGTCACGGCGGGCGTGTTGCTCTATCTTGCCCTGCGCAATAAAAAGGGAGCCCAACAACCCGCCCCCGCAGCGAAGCCTGCTCCTCAGCCGAAGCCTGAACCCAAGCCTCAGCCGAAACCCGAACCCAAGCCTCAGCCCAAGCCCGAACCCAAGCCTCAGCCGAAACCCGAGCCCAAACCTCAGCCGAAACCTCAGCCGAAGCCTGAACCCAAGCCTCAGCCCAAGCCCGAACCGAAGCCCGTAGTCGTTCCCGCGCCCAAACCCAAGCCCAAGAAGGAAGATATCCATATCGAAACGCGGCAGAGCGTCAAGGCGGCGGAGGTCGATAAGATCCTCGAGGACGAGATCGCGGCGACGATGGTGGAGGAATCCACACGCATTGCCGATAGGACCAAGACGGGCATCATCAATGTTGACATTCTCGAGCAGTACTTCAACGACGGCGAAACGGTCACCCTCGATGAGATCAAAAAGCGCATTCAAGGCTACAAAAAGGTCACATATATCAAGGTTTTGGCCCGCGGCACCCTCGATAAGAAACTCACCGTCGAGGCGGACGACTACTCCATCGAGGCCGTCAAGATGATCCTTCTCACGGGCGGCAAGGTCATCCGCACCCGCTCCAAATAAAATCAAAAATTTCGCACATATGTTGCAAAAAAGGCGCCTTTCGGGGCGCCTTTTGATCAAAAATTTTATGTTTTGAGTTTGTCGGGGAACGGTCAGAAGCACCGTTCCTTTCTCTTTTTCTTACACTCTTCCATGTTGCCGCAGTCGTAGCAGAGTTCGTTGCGGCAGACCTTCCCGTCGCGGAGCTCTGTGAGGTTCTCCACCGTCGTTTCGGCAATGTTCGAGAGGGCCTCCTCGGTCAGAAAGGCCTGGTGGGACGTGACAATGACGTTGGGCATCGAGAGAAGCCGCGCGAGGGTGTCGTCCGCGATGATATGGCCCGAAAAATCCTCGAAAAAGAGCTCCGATTCCTCCTCATAGACGTCGAGGCAGGCCGCGCCGATGATCCGCTGTTTGATGCCCTCGAGCAGCGCCTCCGAATCGATGAGCGCCCCGCGCGAGGTATTCAGAATGATGACCCCTTTCTTGAGCTTTTTGAGGGCCTCGCGGTCGATGAGGTGATAGGTGTCCTCGAAGAGGGGAAGATGCAGGGAGATGATATCGCTCCTTTCAAAGATCTCGTCGAGAGAAACGTAGGGGAAATCGGCGTCCTGCCGCGGGAATTTGTCATAGGCGAGGATATTCATGCCGAATCCCCTGCAGATATCAATGAAGATGGAGCCGATCTTACCCGTTCCGACGACGCCGACCGTCTTGCCGTGGAGGTCGAAGCCCGTGAGGCCGTTCAGTGAGAAGTTGAATTCCCTCGTCCTGTTGTACGCCTTGTGAATGCGGCGGACGGAGGTGAGGAGCATTGCCATCGTGTGTTCGGCGACGGCATAGGGGGAATAGGCGGGGACGCGGACGACGTGGAGCTTTTGAAAGCAGTGTTTGAGGTCCACATTGTTGTAGCCTGCACAGCGCAGGGCGATATATTTCACGCCCATGTCGTACAGTTTGTCGATGACGGGCGCGGAAACGGTATCGTTGACAAAGACGCAGACCCCATCGAAGCCGCGGGCGAGTTCCGTTGTGTCGGCGTCGAGCTTTGTTTCGTAAAATTTAAAGGAAATGCCGTTTTCCTTTCCGTACCGCTCAAAGGCGGGAATGTCATAGTCCTTGGCGTCGAAAAATGCAATATTCATGCCCATAGTTTGCTCCTTTCGTATTTGATTGATTCGCCCCCGCGCTCATCCTGCCCCCGCGCTCATCCTGAGCGTAGCGAAGGATCCCATAAAACGCACGGAAGCCTGTTTGCGTGGCGTCATGCTGAGAAGGGGAGTACAACGCAGTCTGCGAGGGCTGTACTCATCTCGCCGCACAGTCGTCCGTATATGCCACCGCGAGATTCTTCGGGTTAGTTCCCGTTCTCTCATCTCACTCTATTTCTCAGAATGACGCGGGGAGGGGGTAGGGGCGGGGATCGACCCTTCCCTATTCGATCGCCTTGAGGGATTCGTTCATGTCGATCTTTTGGATCTTGGGCTTCAGCATGAGCGTCACGATAAAGGTAAATACCAGCGAAAGCGCGGCCGCGGCGATCCAGATGAACCAATGGATACCCGCCACGGAGCCGAATTCGAGCAGATTGAAGATGAAGAGGCACAGAAGGCACCCGAACGGCAGCCCCGCCGCGATCCCGATCGCACTCGTGATATAGATCTCGCGGTAGATATAGAGGTCCACCTCGTGCGTCTGATAGCCGAGCACCATGAGCGTCGCGAGCTCGCGGTTCCGCTCGGAGATGTTGATATTCGTGAGCGTATAGATGACCACGGCGTTCAGTAGCGCCGCAAAGATGAGCACGATGACGGCAACGCCGATCATAGCCGTTGTGCCGATATTCTGAAATAGGCAGCAGTCGAGGACGGCCAGCCCCGCGAGGACGAGCCCCGTTGAGGCCATGACGGCGACGACGGTCATAGCAAAGCGCATGCGGAAGCGCAAGACGTTGCGCATGGTGGACTTATATTTGAAGGAAAGACGGTTCCAGAGCAGGGGAATGCGCTCTAAAATGACCTTTCTGCCCGCCTTGGGCGTGCGGGGGCGGAGGAGAACGGCGGGAGCTTCCCGCGTCTTGTGCATGCCCGCCGCAAAGGTCGCAATGAGGGTGGAGAACACGATCACGGCCGCCGAGATGAGGAAGAAGATGGGGGCGGGCTTTGCGGAATAGGGCGGCAGCGCATAGCACCAATCGAAGTTGATGTAGATGATATAGGAGAGCCCTTCCCCCGCGAAGTATGCCCCGAAGCCGCCGATGAGCGTCCCCACAAACGCAAAGAGAAGGTACTTGCTCAAGATCATGAAGGGGGAATAGCCGAGCGTCTGCATACACGCGATCTGCGCCCGTTCCTCCTCGAGGAGCCGCGTCATTGTGGACAGCACGACGAGCAAGGTCACGAGGAGAAAGACCACCATGAGCACATAGCCGATGGCGTCGATCTTTTCCCCATAGGCGTTGAAGGAGGAGAAGGAGAAATTTTCCTTCAGCGTGAGGACGGCAACGTCGTCGAACGCCTCCTCTATTTCTGCCTTTTCGGCATTGACTTTTTCCATGTATCCGCCCGAAAAGAGGGGGGCGTCAAGGTCGGAAATCGTGACATATATGTCATTTTTCGGCAGAAGAGCGGCGAGCGGCGCGCAGTTGAAAATGTAGAGGATATGCGAAAGCTCCTCCCCCTCAAACTGCATGCTCACGTCGTCCATCTTCGCAAAGTGAAGGGGATTTGTGAGCGTCCCCATGAGGACGAAATCATAGTGAAAGGAGAGGAGCCCGCCCAAGTTCACGGGCATGGTGATGCGGTCCCCTTCAAAGGGGATGAGCTGCTCCGTTTCGCGCTCTTCGTAGGCGGAATATTCAAAGTTGCCCGTCGGCTTTGCGCCGTTGTTTTGCACGGCGGGACGGTTGATCTTGAGTGACGCGGGGCCTTCCTCCGAAAAGAAATAGAGGCGGGTGATCCCCTCGCCCAAACCTTCAAGGGGGAGGGAGTTCTCCGTTTCGCCGCCCTTGATCTCGAGCGAGGTCCCAACGAGCACGTTCTCCGCCCCGTAACGCTCCTTGAAATAGGAAATATCCCCGTCCGAAAAGCCGTTCTCCGTCGTGTTCTTGACGATGAGAGCGCTCGCGTTCGTCGCGCGGTAGTACTCGTCGAGGGAGAAGCCCATCTTCTCTGTGGACATACCGATGCCCGCGGTGAACCCGACGCTGACGAGCACCATCAAAAAGACGGAAACCAGCCGCGTCAGATGCCGCTTGAACATCTTGAAAAATGTCTTGAAATATGTCTTCATTTCACCACTCGATTTCGTCCACGGGAAGGGGGGCAGGGTTGTCATGGACGCTCTCGATGCGTCCGCTGCGGATATGGATGACTTTATCCGCCATCTGCGCGATCGCCGCATTGTGCGTCACGACGACGACGGGTTTTTTCTGCTTCTTTGAGGTTTCATAGAGGAGTTTCAGGATCCTTTTGCCCGTTTCATAATCGAGCGCGCCCGTGGGCTCGTCGCAGAGGAGGAGCTTGGGATTCTTGGCGATCGCCCGCGCAATGGAAACCCGCTGCTGTTCTCCCCCCGAGAGCTGGGCGGGGAAGTTCATGAGCCGTTCGCCGAGGCCCACTTCCTTTAGGACCGTGGCAGGGTCGAGGGCATTCTTACAGATCTCTGTGGCGATCTCCACATTCTCGAGCGCGGTGAGGTTGGGCATGAGATTGTAGAACTGAAACACAAAGCCGACGTCATAGCGGCGGTACTCGGTGAGCCCCCGCTTGTTGAGCGAAGTGACTTCCTTGCCGTCGAGCACGATCTTTCCGCTTGTGGCGGTGTCCATGCCGCCGAGGAGATTCAAAAGGGTGGTCTTTCCCGCCCCGCTCGAGCCGAGCACGACGGCAAATTCGCCGTCCTCGAGGGTAAAAGAGGCCCCGACGAGGGCGTTGACCGTGACGCTCCCCGTGTGATATTCCTTGCTGACGTTTTCAAGTTCCAAATAGCTCATGACCGCTCTCCATCATTATTATAACACGGAAAAAAGCAAAGTGAAACGTTTTCGCCGTCACAAATTCCTGTTACAACGCTGAGATTTCTGTGAAAACGACGCATTCAGAGCGGATGGGGCGAGGGTCGGGCGGCGTCATGCTGAGAAGGGTAGTATAACAAAGTCAACAGGAGCTGAACCGAAGCATCTCGCCGCAAAGTGTCCGTACCCGCCCCGCGAGATTCTTCGGGTTAGTTTGTCGGACTTCGTTCAACGTCCGTTTCTCAGAATGACGCGGGGCTGGGTGGCGGCGTCATGCTGAGAAGGGGAGCATAAACGAAGTCAACGGGAGCTGAACCGAAGCATCTCGCCGCAAAGTGTCCGTACACGCCCCCGCGAGATTCTTCGGGTTAGTTCGTCGGACTTCGTTCAACGTCCGTTTCTCAGAATGACGCGGGGCTGGGTGGCGGCGTCATGCTGAGAAGGGGAGCATAAACGAAGTCAACGGGAGCTGAACCGAAGTATCTCGCCGCAAAGTGTCTGATACGCCCCCCGCGAGATTCTTCGGGTTAGTTCGTCGGACTTCGTTCAACGTCCGTTTCTCAGAATGACGCGGGGCCGCTTCGTTCGGGATGAGGGCGGAGCGGGCGGCAAAGCGGAAATGACAAATTTATTGTTCATTTTTATCATATAACAAAAAATTGAAAATTTAATTTTCAAAAATTCACTTTTTGTCCGATTTTATCAAGAAAGTTCACAAATTTTCAGGTATAAAAAGTCAAAAATTATCGAAAAATTGAAAATTATTTCAAAAACCGCTTGACATAATGAAAAAATAGTGATAAAGTGAATGTGCTTTCATCAAGAATATGCAGCGGTCCGTGCCCCCATGGGGGCAGTTTGTTATGAAATAACAAACAAAAAAATGGTATCAAGGAAAAAATTTCACAAAAAATTTTTCGGTGTTCTCAAAAGGGGGAAACTTCGGAAGTATCTGTAAAATCAGATATAAAAAGGATAGGAGGAAAAAAGTAGCTTATGAGAAGGAAAGTATGGTTGATCCTGATGGTTCTTGCCTGTCTTGCCTTTGCCGTGTGCGGCATGGTCGCGTGCGGCGGCGATGAAACGGGGGACGAGAAGGAACTCACGGGGATCGCGATCACCCAAGCGCCCGATAAGACGAATTATCTTGTCGGCGAGAAGTTCGAGCCCAAGGGAATGGTGGTGCAGGCGAAGTACAGCGACAACAGCATGGAAGCCGTCACCGACTACACCTATGCCCCGAGCGGCGCTCTTCAAAAGACGGACACAAAGATCACTGTGACCTATCAGGAAAAGACAGCGACGCAGACGATCACCGTTTCCGACCCTCCCGAAGCGGAGGTAACCAAGATCGAAGTGACCAAGAAGCCCGCCAAACTGACTTATTTCGTCGGGGACGAATTCGATAAGGAGGGCATGGAGGTCACGGCCTATTATGACGACGGCACGAGCGAAGTCGTCACCGATTACTTCCTCAACGTGACAAAGCTCGAGGAAGCGGGGGAGAAGGAGATCGTTGTGACTTACGGCGGCATGACGGCAAAATTCACCGTCACGGTAAATGTGCCCGCGCTCTCTTCCCTCGAGATCACCGCCCAGCCCCGATGGACGCTCTACAATATCGGCGAGAAGTTCGATCCCACCGGTATGGAAGTCACGGCAAAATTCGAGAACAACACGCAGAAGGTCCTCAAGGCGGACGAGTACACCTATGAGGATAAGGAACTCGCCGCGGCGGACACCTCCGTTGAGATCTCCTATGAGGCAGAAGGGGTCAAGAAGTCTGCTTCCGTCACCATCACGGTCAAGGAGCTCGTCCTCAGCGGCATCCGCGTAGAGCAGCAGCCCTATAACACCGAATACAGCGCAGGCGACAAATTCGATAGATCGGGCCTTGTCGTCTATGCCGAATACAACAATACGACGACCGACGCCCGCGTCATCGACGGCTGGACGATCGACGACGAAGCAAAGGCCCTCACGGAGGACAGTACTTCCGTCACCGTCCGCTATGAGGATCAAACGGCTTCCATCAATATCACCATTCTGCCCAAGTACATCTTCGAGGCGGAAGCGGTGGAGTTTGAAGTCCCCGAGGGGGCGGATACGACCAAGCTCGCGATCAGCCGCGGAATGGAATACGGCAACGTGAAGTCGATCGCAAGCGCACTTCCCGAAAATGTCAACTGGAACATGGTCAGCGGGACAGGGTTCCTCAACGCTGCCTATTCCGATGTGGACGTCAACGCATTCGTGCTCAATGTGACCGCCGCTACGGCGGGCAAGGCGACGATCCTGTTCCGTGTCGCCGCGCGTCCCGACCTCTTGACGGCGGGCCAGAGCATTCCGCTTTCGTCCATTCTCACTCTGCTTGAGATCAACGGCGCGGAAATTGCCGTCGATGAACACAGCGCCTACAGCAGCAGCCTCCTCGTATCTCCCCACTTCGATATGAAGGAACTCGTCGCAGTGCGCAATGTCGATCTGAAACAGGGCAACAACGTCATCAAATTCAACTATACGTTGAAAGCGGTCAACGTGGACTATATCGCCATCCGTTCCTCCTCGGAAGTCACGCTCACTGCCGAGAAGGACAGCGGGCACAGCTGGTCGGAATGGCTCGTCACCACCGTTCCCACGGCGGAGAAGGCGGGCGAAATGTACCGCTATTGCCCGACCTGCTTCTCCCGTGAAGTCGTAACGCTTCCCGCAAATCTCAACGGGGAAAATTACACCAAGGGAGAATCGAGAGAGGCGACGACCTACCTTGCGGGCACGCAGACCTATACCTACGACGGCAAGACGTTTACGATCGTCACCGAACAGGCCAAGGGCAACAAGGCAAACAACGTGTTTGACCTCGAGGATGCCGAATTCGACGAAACTTTCAACGCCAAGATGGGTATTCCCATCCCCGGCATGGACAATTCAGTCAATGCAAAGGGCAAGGGCGCGCATAAGTTCAACGTCGGCGGCGGCGGCGACAACGGCGGCGGCAGATTCACTTTCAAAGTCTATGCAGGCCTCGCGGCGACGGCGAACTTCGGCGTGCACGTCGCAAGAAACAACACCCGTGTCCTGAATGCGGCGTTCAACTTCCGCATCAGCGTCAACGGCAAGCCCGTTCCGCTCGATCCCACCATGCACTGCGGCACGCAGGACGGAAAGCACAACAGCACCGCCGAGGCGTACGCCAAGGAAACAGAGGGCTGGGCGAGCAACGGCTCGAATTGGAAGGATTGGATCTATATCGTCTGCGGCACGTTCGACCTCAAGGAAGGGGAAAACGTTATCGTCGTGGAAGTGCTCGGTTCCCCCTTCACCAACGTGGACGATATCCGCTTGCAGGCGGCGACCGAACTCGCAACGAGCGCAGACAAGGTCATCACCGATGTTCAGATGACTTCGGGTCCCGAAAAGACGGAATACTATCAGGGCGAACGCTTCGATCCCAAGGGCATTGAGCTTGAAGCGACCCTCAAAGACGGCAGCAAGCGTCCGCTTACGACCTTCACCTACTCGCCCGCAGGCGAACTTGAGAAGGGCGAAGCGCAGATCACTATCGAGGCGGAGGGCAAGACCGTTTCCACAATCACCGTCACTGTAAAGGAAGTCACGGGCGATCCCACCGAACTCAAAGTCCAGCCGCCGCAGAAGCTGACCTATCGCGAGGGCGAAGAGATCGACCGCACGGGCATGGTCGTCACGGCCTACTACGAGAACGGCTCGCGTGTGCTCGGCGAAGAGGACTATCAGGTTGAGGTCGGCAAGACCGAAAACGGCAAGGCGACCGTCACCGTTTCCTTCTCCAACGTCACTGCGACGTTTGAGATCACCATTCTCACCCGCAATATCTTCGAGGCGGAGGCCTTTGAAGCGAGCGGAACGGACGATCTGCGCCGCGAGTACGAGTACAACGTTGACTTTGTTCCGAGCGGCATGGGCTATGCGGCACGTCCTCAAAAGGGGACCTATACCTTCCACGTCTACAATGCCTCCGAGAGCAATGTCACGGCGGAACTCATATTCAACTTCGGGCAGTCGATGAGCCTTCACGATGCATTCAGCAAGATCACGCTCAACGGTGCGGAAATTTCCACCGAAAACGTGAAAGTGACCCCGCAGACCGGAAGTAAATATTTCGGTTGGAAGGAATCCGATACGGCTGCGATCGTCACCCTGCAGCCCGGCGACAACACCTTCGTGCTCACGATCGGCAATAGCCGCGTCAACTTCGACTATGTTGCCCTCTACTCCGAAGCGACCCTCGTTCCCACAACCTGTAAGGACGGGCATCACTTCACCGATTGGAATCTCTATCAGGAGGCCGTGCTCGGGAACGTTGCGCTCGCTTACCGCTACTGCCCCGACTGCATGACCCGCGAGGAACTTTCCATTCCTTACAGCGAATTCAGCCAGCTGCCCGTTGTGGAAACGGAGGCCACGGAGTATGTGCGCGGCACCAAGACGTACACCTACAACGGCATGGAGCTCATCGCGACGAACGGAGCTCCCACCAAGGAGATGACTGAGAATTCCTATGCATTCAGCCAGCTTACAGTAGAGAATATCGACAGCACACTCTACGATGACTTCGCCACGGGGAAAGATGACGTTGCCAATGTTGACTATCTCGACATCAATAACAAGGGCGTAAGCATGACGCTCAAGTTCAACGCCGATCAGAAGGCGACGGTGAAATTCGTCATCCGCGCAGGCGCGATCGAAAAGGGCGACCTCTATCCCGCATGGATCCTCCGTCTTGACCTCAACGGCAATCGGATCCCCATGATCTGGAATGCCAAGATCACGAAGTGCGTGAAAGATACCGACCCTCGCGGCAAGAATTGGAACGCATGGGACGACGTGGTCGTTGCGGAATTTGAAGTCGAGGCAGGCGAGAATACCATCACGCTCAGCAACTTCGGCGGCGCATTCACGCGGCTCACCCATATCAAACTTCTCTCTGCGGCGACCATTACCGCAGTGACGGCAGAATAATATCCCCCCAAACGGGCGCCCCTCCGAGGGGAGGGGCGCCCAAAATTTTTATCAGAGAGGATCATTCATGAAAATATTTTTAAAATCACTCAGCCGACTGTTATGGTCTATCCTTTCCGTCGTCTTTGTCCTGCTCCTCGTCGTTTCCATCGTGGGAAATTCCATCGCCTTGGAGAACAAAAAGACCATCAACGACTTTTTGGAGCTCGAGAATTACGGCAAAGAGGTGGACGAAAACGCTGAGCTTCTTCACTATTCCTCCGAGTTCGAGAAAGCGGACGGCAGCTATGATGACGCCGCCCTCTGGAACGAGGACGTCCGCGTGGCCGACCAAGTCCAGCGGGAGGGCACGACCATTCTGTGGAATGCAGACAGCGCGGGCAAGCGGGGGCTCCCCCTCGCCGCGGGAACAAAGGTCAGCTTCTTCAGCCATTCCTCCGTGGACTTTGTCTATTCGGGCATGGGCTCGGGCAACTCCATCACGAGAAAGTCCTCCGACCTCAAGAAAGCGTTCGAGAACGCGGGCCTTGCGGTCAACGAAACCCTCTGGAATTTCTACAAGAAGGGCACGGGCAGTGCGGATAAGTACAACCGCAATGCCTACAGCGGCGTCAACGAAGTGCCGTGGGACCTCGTCAACGGAGAATGCGAAAACAGCTTCAACGGGACGACGGGCGTGTTCGTTCTCTCCCGCCGCGCGGGCGAAAACGGCGAAACGGACTCCACGATGATCACCGCCGACACCTTAAATAAGGATTACTTTGAAATTTCCAGACAGGAAAAAGATACCCTTGCGGGCATGGTCGCCGCGAAGAAGGCGGGCAAGCTCGACAAGGTCATCCTCATGCTCAACACGGCGATGGGGATCAACTTCCGCAACATTGCCGAATTCCGTCCCGATATCGACTGCTGTATCTGGGTCTGCCAGCCCGGTTGGGAGGGCATCAACGAGATCGGGCGCATCTTTGCGGGGCAGAGCTATCCCTCGGGGCACCTCGTGGACACCTTCGCCTACGACCATCAGTCCGCCCCCGCGGCCGTCAATGCAGATTTCTCGACCTACACCAACGCCAACGATGCGGGGTTGAGGGATATGCAGTTTCAGGCCAACTACATGATCTATGCCGAAAATATCTACGTCGGCTATAAGTATTACGAAACCCGCTACGAGGACGCCGTCATGGACCGCGGCATGGCAAATTCCGCAGCGGGAGCCAAGAATTCCAAGTCGGGCTGGAACTATGCCGAGGAAGTCGCGTTCCCCTTCGGCTACGGCGTTTCCTATACGCAATTCCGCTATGACAACTTCTCCGTGACCGTCAAGGACGACGGGGACTACCTCGTCAAACTCAGCGTCACCAACACGGGAGAGGAAAAGGGCATGGACGCCGTTCAGATCTATGCGCAGAAGCCGTACACCGATTACGACGTACAGCATGGGCTGGAACAGGCGGCGGTCAACCTCTGCGGCTACGCAAAGACACAGGAGCTCGGCCCCGGCGAGAGCGCGGCGGTGGAGATCACGGTTTCCCGCGACGCCTTTAAAACATACGATGACGACGGCTACAACACATATATCCGCGAAGCGGGCAAGTACTATCTCACGGCCGCCGAGAACGCCCACGACGCCGTGAACAACATTCTCGCGAAGAAGGGATATTCCCCCGCGGGCACGGCAAACCGCATGGACGCCGCAGGCAACAGCGGCCTCGTGTGGGAGTGGGAGAACAAATCTTTGGACACGACGACGTTCGCAAAGTCCTCCACGGGCTACGACATCGTCAATCAATTTGAAGATACCGATTGGAACAAATATCAAAACAAGACGGACGGCACCGTCGTCTATCTCTCGAGAAACAATTGGCAGACGACATGGCCCAAGCCTCTTTCGCTCACTTTGAACGAGGCCATGGTGAAAGATCTCGACTGGGATAAGCCCGTCGCGGCCAACCCGTCCGATAAGATGCCCACTTACGGCGCAGATCATGTCTTTGACATCATCGACCTCCGCGGCAAGGAATTCGACGACCCCGCATGGGAAACCCTTCTCGATCAGATGACCCTCGACGAGCAGATCAATTTCCTCGGCAAGGCATATCACGGGACGCCCGCCGTCGATTCCATCACCTACATGGGCGAAACCTGCCTCGACGGGCCGCTCGGCGTCCGCCAAATCTATCTGACGGACGAGAACGCCAGCCCTGCCGATAACTACAACATGTCCTTCCCCTGCACGCCCCTGCTCTCCGCGAGCTATAACGACGCGCTCGCGCTCCGCTTGGGGCAGCTGAAGGGCGAAGATATGATCCACACGGGCGTTGCGGGCCTCTACGGCACGGGCGTCAACCTGCACCGCACCATCTGGGGCGGCCGCGCGTATGAGTATTATTCGGAGGACGGCTTCCTCTCCGGCATCATGTGTGCGCAGGAAGTCAAGGGCATTCAGGAGAAGGGCGGCTATGTGAATCTCAAGCACTTCGCCCTCAACGATCAGGAGGCCAACCGCCACGGCGTCAACATTTGGTGCAACGAACAGGCCATCCGCGAGATCTACCTTCTCGCCTTCCAGCCTGTGGTGGAAGAGGCCCACGCAACGGGCATGATGTCCTCCTTCACCCGTTTCGGCACGACGTGGAGCGGCGCGCACTACGGCCTGACGACGGAAGTTTTGAGGAATGAATGGGGCTTCGACGGCTTCGTCATCTCCGACTGCGCATGGCGCAACTACATGGGCGTCGTGGACGGCCTCGTCGGCGGAAACGACAACATTCTCTACGAATCTACCAACCTTGCGGCCTACCGCGATGCGGAAACCAACGCAACGGTGGCACAGCTCATCCGCCGTTCCACCCACCGCGTGCTCTACGTCCTCGCCAACAGCTTTGCCATGGAGGGCTACACGCCCGGCATGCGCATCTTCCCCGTGGTCAACTGGTGGCAGCATGCCCTCATCGCCATGATGGCGTGCTTCGGCGTCCTCAGCGGGATCAGCATCATCATGCTCGTTCTCAGCTTCGTGCTCGCAGGGAAGCGGCGGGAAGTCTACATTGCCGAAGGCAAGATGAACGAGAAGGGGCAGCGGCTCAAACCGAACGGCGAAGTCAAGAGCAACAAGGTCCGCTATACAGTGCTCGCGACCTCACTCGGCGCCGTCGTCCTCGCCATCATCCTCGTCATCACCCTCGTGGTCGTTCCCCTCGTGCAGAGCATCTTTGCGGGAGAGGATTATCAACAGAAACCCGGGGAGGGCCTCGGGACGGAAAGCCACGTCTGCACCCACGTCTGCGAGGTCTGCGGCCTCTGCAAGGATCCCGATTGCGACAACGCCGCCTGTGCGCAGAAGTGCCCCGGACACCTTGTCGATTCGCTCCCCGCAGGCTATGTCACATGGAACTTTGAGGCGGAATGCGCCGCGCTCAATACGAACGCTCCCGAAACCTGCCGTCCCACGACGGGCGGCAACCCCAGCGGCGGACAGTTCATTGAGAACATGTCCAAGGTCAGCAGCGCCACCTGCACGTTCGAGATTACCTCGGACAGCGACGCGGATGCAGTTCTCATCCTCCGCATGGGCCACCGCGAAAATGCCTACGCGTGGGAGGATATGTTCACCCTCACCGTCAACGGCACGAAGGTCGAGGGGATCGACTACACCTTCCCCGTCATGCGTTCGGGCAGCGTGAAGTACTTTGATTGGCAGGACAACGAGATCTGCATGATCCATCTGAAGAAGGGCGAGAACGTCATCGTCCTCTCCAAGGCCAAAAACGGACTCAACTTCGACGCCCTCAAGCTCGCCTCTGCCGCGCACCTCGACTGGACGAGCGAATTCGGCAAGGAAGAGGGAAGCAAGCACTCCTACGGGCAGTGGGAGATCGTCACCGAGCCCACCCTCGAGAGCGGCGGCGTTGTGGGCAGCTACTGCACCACTTGCCGTTCGTACAAGGAAACCAAGATCCCCAAGATCTCCGAGGACGCAGGCTACAGAAAGGTCGTGAAGAAGGAGGCCACGGCGACGTCCTTCGGCGAAACCGCATGGGAGTACGAATTCCAGGGACAGAAGTTTTCCTTTGATTCTCTCCTGTATCCCACAGAGGGTGAAACAACGTTGCAGCGCTTTGAATGCGAGAGCATGATCGTCACGGGCGACGCCCACAGCGCGAGAGAGGGCGGTTCCAACAACCCCAGCGGCGGCTATTACATCGGCGGCATCTCGGGCAAGGACTATTCGCTCACTCTCACGGTGAATTCCGACCGTGCGACGGAGGCCATCTTCTATATCGGATTCGGCTGCCGCAACGACAGAAAACTCACTTTCAACGGCATTTGCAAACTCACCGTCAACGGACAGGCAGTTTCCGTGAGCGACAGCGTCGTCTTTGAACAGGCGGACAGCACGTTCAACTACTTCAACTGGGAGAGCGTGATGATCGTGACCATTCATCTGCAGGAGGGCACGAACACCATAGTCATCGAGGACAACAACAAGGCGACCAGCAGCAACATGGACTACTTTGAACTCCTGACCAACGCGACCCTGACGCAAGTGGGCAAGGAAGAGTAAAAAGCGCCAAAAAAATCCCTCGGCAAATTCCTTTGCCGAGGGATTTCTCTATGCCTTTTTCATGAGAAAAGCCCTTGTCCTCCCCGCGCGCTCATCCTGCCTCCCTCTCATCCTGCCTCCCTCTCATCCTGCCTCCCTCTCATCCTGCCTCCCGCTCTCATCCTGCTCCCCGCGCTCATCCTGAGCGCAGCGAAGGATCCCATAAAACGCACGGCGGCTCCTAGCGGCGTCATGCTGAGAACGGGAGCATGAACGAAGTCCACGGGGGCTGAACTCATCTCGCCGCACTGAGTACGGAAGCCCATAGCGGCGTCATGCTGAGAAGGGGAGTATAAACGCAGTTAACGGGGGCTGTACCGAAGCATCTCGCCGCATAGTATCCGATACGCCCCGCGAGATTCTTCGGGTTAGGTCATCGGACTTCGTTCTTTCTCGTGTTCTCAGAATGACGCGGGGCTGCTCACCATGACGCCCTACAGCCCTCATCCCGAGCGAAGCGAGCGGATCCCATAGACCGACGGACTTCCGTTCTTAAAGCGGGATTCTCTCGCCCCTTGCGGGGCTCGGAATGAGGACAGGGGCCCCCCACGACTCCCGTCCAGCCGCATTTTCCTACCTGAAATCGCAGTCGTCCGTATGGTCGTTGATGACGCCGATGCCCTGTAAATAGGAGTAAATAATCGTCGGACCGACGAATTTGAACCCGCGCCGCTTGAGCTCCGCACTGACCCTTTCCGAAAGCGCGTCCCTTGCGGGCATCTCCGCCCCGTCCGAAAGGTGATGGTCGATCACATTTCCGCCCGTGAAGCTCCAGATAAAGGCGTCGAAACTGCCGAATTCCTCCTGTACCGCGAGAAACGCCCGCGCATTCGATACTGCCGCCCAGATTTTGCTGCGGTTGCGGATGATGCCTCTGTCTTGCATGAGCGCTTTGATTTTGTCCTCGCCATAGGCCGCCACAATGCTTGGGTCGAACCCGTCGAACGCTTTTCGGAAGTTCTCTTCCTTGTCCAAAATCAAACTCCAGCTGACACCTGCCTGCATTCCCTCCAGAACGAGCATGGCAAAGAGCTCCCCGTCGCGGTGTTCGGGCTTGCACCACCGCGTATCGTGGTAGAGTACGGACTTTGAGGAAAGACGTTCCGCCCCGAACCCGAAATTGCACCGCTTCTTTTCCGCATGCGTTTCCGCGGCGGAGGCGGTGTTCGGGCTTGCACCAGCGCGTATCGTGATAGAGAAGGACCTTTTCGGACACCTGATTTTTTGTCCAATAGCTGAAATCACACCGTTTCTTTTCCATAATTTGATTATATCACATTCTCCGCCCCCGCGCAACCCTGCCGTTCCGAAGCATCTCGCCGCACTGAGTACGGGTCGCATAGCGGCATCATGCTGAGAAGGGGAGTGGGAACGCAGTCAACGAGGGCTGAACCGAAGCATCTCGCCGCGCTGAGTACGGAAGCCCATAGCGGCGTCATGCTGAGAAGGGGAGCATAAACGAAGTCAACGGGGGCTGTACCGAAGCATCTCGCCGCACTGTTATGCCCCCCGCGAGATTCTTCGGGTTAGGTCGTCGGACTGCGTTCTTTCTCACGTTCTCAGAATGATGCGGGGCCGCACTGAGTACGGGTCGCATAGCGGCGTCATGCTGAGAAGGGGAGTGGAAACGTAGTTAACGGGAGCTGAACCGAAGCATCTCGCCGCAAAGTGTCCGTACAAGCCCCGCGAGATTCTTCGGGTTAGGTCATCGGACTACGTTCTTTCTCGTGTTCTCAGAATGACGCGGGGCCGCACTGAGTACGGAAGCCCATAGCGGCGTCATGCTGAGAAGGGGAGTGCAACAAAGTCAACGGGGGCTGTACCGAAGCATCTCGCCGCACTGTTATGCCCCCGCGAGATTCTTCGGGTTAAGTCCCGTTTTCTTGTCCTGCTCACGTTCTCAGAATGACGCGGGGCCGCATTGTTATGTCCCCCGCGAGATTCTTCGGGTTAATTCGTCGGACTGCGTTCTTTCTCGCGTTCTCAGAATGACGCGGGAGCTGTTTTCCGTCAGGGGCCAATCAGAGCAAAAGCGTTAAGCAAGCGGGAGGGTGGCGGAGAAGATGGTGAGATTGTCCCTGCGCTCATAGGTCAATTCGCCGTGCATGGTTTCAATCGCGTTTCTGGCCAAAAACAGGCCGAGGCCCGAATTGTTTTCGGAGAAATGGTCCGAAACAAACGGCGCAAAGACGTCCTTGTCGGTCGTAATTCCCTGCCCGTCGTCGATCACGTCGAGGCGGCACATGCCCCTGCGCTTGACGGCGGTCACGGTCAGATGGGAACAGAACGAGTGCTCGATCGCGTTTAAAACTAAATTGAGGATCACGCTCTCCAAAGCCACTTTTTTGGCGTATATGTTCAAGATTTCCGGAATTGTAACCGTCAAAATAATTCCGTTTGCCTCGCAGTCGGGGCGCAGATCGTTCGTAACGCTTAGCACAATTTCACTTAAGTTCACCTCTTCGGACTGCTCCGCGACGTAGTTTTGCCTGCCGTACTTTCCGATCTCGGCAAAGTCCTTTTTGAGCTCCGCATTCTTTTGCAAGAGCGACTCCACTTTGGGAACCAGCGCAGGGTCCGAAAGATGCTGCCTCAGGTCCGTCAAAGAATCGTTCATCCCGACGACCGTCCTCTTCATGTCATGGCTGACATACAGCAAAATTTTGTCCCGTTCGGCGAGGACGTTCTGCAAACTCTGCGTCTGTTTCTGAACTTCCTGCTCCAGATTGGTCGTGAGGTACCTGTTGTGCACTTCCGCGGAAACGAATTCGCGCAGTCCGAGCACAAACGTGATGCCGATCTCCACGAGATACAGCCAAAACGCAGGAGAAAGGGTGATGAAGGGGATGGGATATTCGGCAAACAGGGCCATGATGGTCGAAACGCCGATGATCATCGTGTTGAGGCGAAGTCCCAGCGGCTTATTTTTGTAGACGTCGCGGATGGTGCATCCATAGCCGACAAGGATGCTGATGGCCGCCAAAACGATGTAGGCGGAGCAGACGGCTAAATAGGCGGCGACGCTCGTGCAGAAGAGGGACAGGAACGCAAGCACCGTTGCGGCGACGGTGACGGCACAGATCGGATAGAGAACGGGGACTTTCCCGATCTTTTTGGGAAGATACATGGCAGAGGCAAAGAGCATGAATCCCAATGAAAACCGTCGGATGCCGCGCAAAAAGTAGGGTACGGTCGTGTACCCGAAGAACGCGAATGTTGAACACAGCGCCGAGAAGATCCCGACGGCGAATAAAAGCTGCGGGATGAAGAAGAAGGACCGTTTCAGAATACAGATGAGAAGGAACAATAAGAGCGTCACCGCCGCGAGGATCGCGCCGAGCAAGAGGGCCGAGCGGTTCCCGTTGACGACACGGCGGATCGCCCCGTCCTCGCCGATCAGAACGGGCCCCAAAAATCCCACAAAGTTGTCGTTATCCGCCTCGTAATGGATGGTGACTTTGCATTCCTTGGAATATTTCCCATCCGAAGAAATGGGAATATCAATGAACATGGGCTTTGTCGCCGTCTGGTGCAAAACGGCGTCGTCAAATTCGGAGGAAGCCGCAAAAGTGGCATAGTAGTCGATATTGTACCTGTCGATCGTGCCGACGTAATCAATATTGTTGTACTGAACATACACGCTGCATGCGGAAAAGACGGGCGGGAGATACATGGTGAGATGCCAGTTTCCGTCAGGTTTCAGGAGCCCGTCCAATTCAGCCTTATTTTCCCATTCTTCCTCTGTCAGAGTGTCGATATAGAATCGGTATGTCCCCCGCTTTGCAGGCTCTTCGCCGTCATTTTCGCCCGAAACGACAGCGTTGAGCTCCGCAAATTCATTGGGAAGATAGTTCACCGCCGTCAGCTCCATCACGCCCTTCACGTCGAATATCGAAACGGCGTTCACCGAAACGCCCGAGATATCTTTTTTCCGTATGGGCGCCTCCGCCGTGGCGTTTTGCCTTGTAAACAAGAGAATGAGCGAAAACGTCAACGAGAGAACAAACACGCCGATCAGGATGAGCACGTTCACATTGTTCCTTTTCATAACACTTCTCCCGTAAAACAGTAGCCCCTGCTGAATTCCGTGCGGATGACGTCGCACGAGGGCATGGCCGCTTTCAGCTTTCGGCGGAGGGACGAGAGATGCGCCCGCACCGTCGTCGTTCGCAGGCTCGGCGCACACCAGATCTTTTCATATATCTCATCTGCGGTGAAATACTCTCCGCAGTTTTTCACCAAAAAGAAGAGGATATTGAACTCGGACGGCGTCAGCGAAATGGCCATGCCTTTGTATTTTACGGTGCGCTTGTTGGCGTCCACCGAAAAAGCCCCAAAGGTGACCACCGCGTCCGCCTTGGGCAGGAGGCGCATGGCGATATGCGTTTCTAAAAGCCGCATGGAACAGGGCTTCACCACATAATCTGCCGCCCCCGAGGTGAGGCCCGAGAGAATGGTGTCCTCGCCGTCCAAAGAGGACAGAATGATGACGGGCGGGAGCTCGGGGAATGCGCCGAAGAGCTCCAGCCCCATGCTGTTTTTGAGGATGAGGTCCAAGATGACTGCGTCGAAGTTGCCTATTTCGGTCAGAACCCCGACGGCCTCATCCACGTCGCATGCCGTAAACACGGAATTATCGTGGGAAAAGTATTCAACCATTTCCCTCAATAAGTTTTCATCATCCTCGATGAATAGAAGTTTTCTTTCACAAACGGTGTAATTCATAGTCGTTTCTCTTTATAGTTGTTGGTGCGGCGTCATGCCGCATGGTGTTTGTTCCCGCGAGATTCTTCGGGTTAGTTCATCGGACTGCGTTCTTTCTCATGTTCTCAGAATGACGCGGGGGTTGCGGCGTCATGCTGAGAAGGGGAGTGGGAACGAAGTCAACGGGGGCTGTTGCGGCGTCATGCTGAGAAGGGGAGTGGGAACGAAGTTAATGAGAGCCGTACCGAAGCATCTCGCCGCATGGTATTCGATACGCCCCGCGAGATTCTTCGGGTTAATTCGTCGGACTGCGTTCTTTCTCGCGTTCTCAGAATGACGCGGGGGCACTCACGGGGGGCCGACCTTGTCAAAACGATTCTTCGGGAGAAAGATCTTCCCACTTTGGGTTGATACTCTCGATCAAAGCGATTTTTTTGTCCCTCGTCTTGCCCTTTAATGCCTTTTCGCGCTCGATTGCCGCACGTTCGTTGTCGTGATGTTCCACATACATGAGGAGATGCAAATGATAGCGTTTGCTGAATCCATCGTAGAGTTCATGCTTATGCTCATACATTCGTCTTGCGATATCGTTTGTCACCCCGACGTAAAATGGCCTGTGTTTTGAATTTGTGATGATATATGTGTAAAAATTCTTCATTGGCTTATTTTTGGAGTGTTTTTTTGCGGAGAGATGTCCCCCGCGTCATTCTGAGAAACGGAATAGGAACGAAGTCTGACGACTTGAACCGAAGAATCTCGCGGGGGAAGTAAACGGGACTATGCGGCGAGATGCTTCGGGTTAGTTTCCGTAGACTGCGTACAGCTCACGTTCTCAGCATGACGCCGCCGCGCCCCCCGCGTCATTCTGAGAAACGGAATAGGAACGAAGTCCGAGGACTTGAACCGAAGAATCTCGCGGGGGAAGTCCGTAAAGTGTGCGGCGAGATGCTTCGGGTTAGATTCCGTAGACTGCGTACAGCTCACGTTCTCAGCATGACGCCGCCCGCGTTGAATGACGCCGCCGCGCGCCCCCGCGTCATTCTGAGAAACGGAATAGGAACGAAGTCCGAGGACTTGAACCGAAGAATCTCGCGGGGGAAGTAAACGGGAGTGTGCGGCGAGATGCTTCGGGTTAGATTCCGTAGACTGCGTACAGCTCACGTTCTCAGCATGACGCCGCCCCAACCGCCGTAGACTGCGTACAGCCCGTGTTCTCAGCATGACGCCGCTGCGTCCCCCGCGTTGAATGACGCCGCCACACCCCGCCAGAGTAATTATAACAAATAAAGAAGAATCATGCAAGAGGGGGAGGGGAAAAGGGGCGGGGGAAAGTGTGAAGAATTGTTAAGACTGAGATTTTGGGGCGATTTGGGCTTTTCAGGGAAATGAAAATATGATACAATCGAATTGTAAAAAAATAACGGAAATCACTCCGAAAGAGAAGGAAGGGGGTCCCTTTGTGACAACAAAAAAGAAAAAAGTTTCACTTTTCCTCATAGTCCTTGCGCTCGTAAGTTTATTGACGGGCGTTTTGTTTAGTATGCCGAATAAAACGGTGGATACGGTGTATGCGAGTCGCGACTCAAACGGAACGAATACCGACGGCGAATGGACGGGTTCACAACAAACACCCAATCTCATCCCCACACTTAAGGATGGCACAATTGCTTCTCAGGGTTGGAAAGTAAGTTCAGACGGCAACACAAGCGTTGAGGCAAATACTGTTTACGAAAAAAACATAGGCAAATATGTCATCAAATCCAATGGCGATTGGAAAGACCTTGGCGGAAGTAACTGTACGGGCGGCGTTTATTATACGCTCACGCTTTCGGAAGCGGACAAGGTGAAAGCCAATGCGGGGCAACTTAAAATCAGCGCCTCATCTCTGAACTGGACACAGTCAGCTTCGACTCATGACATTTCCGTTCGCGTCGAGTTTTATAATTCCCAAAACTCACGGATAGGTGAGGAGCATGAATATTACCAGAAGTATCATACCGGGGATCGTACACAATTCGGTGTGTATCTTAGCGAGAAATCTGTCCCGAATCAGACTTGTTCGATACAGGTCTGGTTTTCTAATTACGGCAGTTTGGCCTCAAGGCCGTATATAGCAGACCCTTCCTGTTATTTATACGATAGAACCGCCCCCTCAGTTTCGGGGATTTCGTTAGATAAATCTTTGGTTGTGGACAGCAACAAGGGCATTGCTGTTGCGGGCAACACGGTAAAATATAGCGTAGAATTCAACGAAAAGATAAGCAGCATTACCAACAAAGGCACGGCGACTATCACGTTAGACGGAAGCACTTTTGCTACTTCAAATAACGCCGAACTCATCACCGAAAGCGGCAAGAGCAAGGTCTGTTACACATTCACCTTGCCCGACGTCAACCAAAACGGCGAAATAAAATTCTCCAACGTTTCGGGACTGTCCGTCAAAGACGAGGCGGGCAATACCACCACTGTCAACGGCGGCTCCTATTCTTCAGCCCCGACCTTGCAGTATTACAGGAAAATGGGCGTTTCTTCAAGTCTGACGCATCTGACTTTTTCGGGCGGAGGGAAGGCGACGTACAATACCAACTATACGGCAACCTTGTCGGCGGCGCACGGCTATAACCTGCCGAATTCCATCACCGTCAAAGTGGGCGGCGGTACGCTTGCGGTGAACAACGATTTTACATACAATTCTCGGACGGGCGCGATCACGATCTACGGCTCCAAGATCACGGACGATATCGTCATCACCGCGGCGGGCGTTCCAAAACAAAGCGGTGTCACTTTCTATAAAGAGAGCGGAACGGGCGGAACCGAGAGCACTACGGCGACATTTGACGCAGCCATGCCTGCAATCGAAACGCCGACGCGCACGGGATATACCTTCCAAGGATATTTCACGCAAAGCGGCGGGGCAGGGATAAAATACTATGATGCAGCGGGGAAGAGCGCAAAAAATTGTGATTTTGATTCTGCGATTTCCCTCTACGCGCATTGGACCGCAAATCACTATACAATAAAGTTTAATCAAAATAAGCCCGCCAATGCAAGCTCAAATGTGCAGGGGAGCACGCCCGATACGCCGCGCGTCTATGACGACGGCGAGATCGCTCTGCCGAAAAACGGCTTTACGCTGACCGGCTGGACGTTCCAAGGGTGGGCGACGAGCTCGGTCGGTGCGGTCGTTTATGAAAACGAAAAAGCGGTACAGAATCTGACGTCCGATCCCAACGGTACGTACACCCTCTACGCCGTTTGGCAAGCAAATTCGTACACCATTACCTTGGATGCGATGGGCGGGACGAATGCGAGTTCGTTCTCTGCAACCTTTGACAGCAAGATCCCCGGCATCACCGTTCCCGAGCGGTATGGGTATAAGTTCCTCGGCTACTTCGATAGGGGAACGGGCGGCGTGCAATACTACGGCACGGACGGTCAGGCATATGGGGGCAAAACGCTCACAGTGGTCGGCGGTATCACCCTCTATGCGCATTGGGAAGCGATCACCTACACCATTCGCCTCTACAACGAGGGAGTATTCGTCGCGGATCTCGAAGGCATCACATTCGGCGAGCTCACATTGCCCAAAGAAGAAACTTACGGCCTCTCGCGCAAGAATTTCGACTTTGTCGGCTGGAACCTGTACGACGAGCAGAATTGGGCAATGTACTATGCCGATACTTTCTACGCGGTCGGCTTGGCGGGCACGCAGGATGAGGTCGTGGTGCTGTATGCGGCATGGCTGGAAAAGCCCATTCATGCGCTCTTCTATGACGCAAACGGGGGCTCGGGAGCTCCCGCTGCAGAGCAACTGCACGAGGGAGAGGGGACGACCATTCAAGCAGGTCCCGAAAGAGATGATTACACCTTTGCGGGCTGGGGATTTTTGGCAAACTCCGACGTCGTGAGTTACCGCCCCGACGATCCCTTCACGATGGGCACAGAGGGCGTGACGCTGTACGCCGTTTGGAAACACAATCCGTCCCTCACTTACAGCGCGAACGGCGGGGAGTTCCACAACACCATTGCGGCCGTCTATCCCGCAGCGGGGACGGAAGTGACGATCACGAAGGCGGAACCCGTCCGCGAGGGGTATCAGTTCCTCGGCTGGGCAGTGACCGCAACGGACGCGGAAACGGTCTACCATGCAGAGGAGGCCTTCTCCATGCCCGACGGAGATACCGTTCTCTATGCCGTTTGGGAAATCGGGGAATACAATGTTTCCACCGAGGTTGCGGAAGGATATACTGTCAACGGGCTAACGGGCAGTTACCCGTTCGGCACGGAAGTCAGCTTCACCGTTACGGGCACAAAGCCGAGGGTGTATATCAACGGCGAACGTGCGGAAGAGCAGGGCGGGCAGTATACCTTCACCGTCAAGGGCGACACGACGATTTTTGTGGCGGACGGGACCAAACTTTCGCTGGTCTATTCGGCCAACGGCGGCGAGGACGCCCCGACGGATAAAACGACGTATTCGGCGGGTTCCAATGCAAACATCTCTCCCGAGAAGCCCGAGCGCACGGGGTATACCTTCCAAGGCTGGGCGGAAGATAAGGACGCGGCGGAAGCGACATACAGCCCCGAGGATCCAATCGAATTCGGTGCGGACCAAGAGGAGGACACCGTTCTCTACGCGGTTTGGGAGGCAAATACATACACGGTTTCCTATCATGACACGACGGGCGCAGACGGCTCGATGGATTGCAGTTCCTATTCCTACGGAACGCCCGAGGCTCTTGCGATCAATGGGTTTACAAAGACGGGTTACAACTTTATCGGCTGGGCGACTTCGGATGGCGGAGAGGTCGTATTCAAAGACGGCGACAGCGTTCTGAATCTCACGGCCGAGAACGGAGGGGAGATCGAACTCTATGCACGCTGGGAAAAGATGAAAACGCTCATCCGTTTCTCCGCAGGCGAAGAAGCGGGCGGCGGGAGTGCAAGTCTTTCGGTGGAGTACGGAGATGCGCTTCCGACGAGCGGCGTGATGGCTCCCGTGCGTAAGGGCTATACCTTCGGCGGCTACTTCACGGAAGAGGAAGGACAGGGGGATCCGATCTTCGGCGCGAACATGCTCCCCATCAGTTCGGACCCTTGGACCAATCCCGCGCAGGATCTCACGCTCCATGCCTACTGGATCCCCACGCCCGAAACGCTTGAAAAGTCGGTGGATGAGGTACAGGCACAACTTGAAGGTGCGACACAGGCGTTGCAAGCGTCGATAGATGGCAATCAGAGGGAATTATCGTCACGACTTACAGATCTGAATGAAGCCTACATAGAGGCGGACAAAGTTCTCAAACAGGCATTATTGGATGCAGACGAGGGCCTCAAAGCTGAATTGGTGGGCATGATCAATGGGCTTCAATCGCAACTGGATGCGGCTAAAAAGACATTGGGTGAAACAATTGATGCACTTGATGACCGCCTCTCAGATGATATCAAAAACCTTCGGGAAGCGATCAGTCGGGATGAGGCGAGTATTGCAGACCTCCAAAAAGCACTGACGCAGTTGGAGGCAGATTATTTGGCTGCGGATACGGCTCTCCGTGCAGATTTCGCAGCGGCAGACACAGGCCTTCAGAGCAACATAGACGCCCTTGAAACCAGGCTGAAAGCGGTGGATGAGAATTTGGACGCTGCAATCAAGCAACTTCAGGCCGATCTCAAACAGGCAGTTGCGGACCTCGAGAAGTCGATTTCCGACAACAGAGGGGAGCTCGACAAAGCGCTCGCAGAGTTGCAAGAGGCTTACGAGGCGGCAGACCGTATCATCAATAATCAAATCACGGCATTGCAGAACAGGGACAGCGAGCTTGCGCAGAGCATTTCCGACCTTACGGACACGCTGGATGCGACCGATCAGAGATTGCAAGCCGCGATCGAACAGGTTCAACAAAACCTCAACGATGCGGCGGCGGCCCTTCGCGCGGCGATCGACGCCAACGAGAAGGATATCGAGGATAAAGTTTCGGCAATGGACGCTGCCTACAAAGACGCGGACGCGACCCTTCGCTCGGATATGAATACTGCCGACAGGCAGCTCGGCGACGAGATCGAACAGGCGGTCAACGACCTTACTTCTGCCATGAACAAGACCGAAAACGATCTTCGGGACGCGATCGATCAGGTTCAACAAAATCTCAACAGTGCGGCGGCGGCCCTTCAACAGACCATCAATGACAACAAGCAGGATATCGAGGATAAACTCGCGGCTATGGGCGTTGCCTATCAACAGGCGGACGCGGCCCTCCGCTCGGACATGAATGACGCCGACACTGCGCTCGGCAAGCGGATCGACGATGCGATCAGCGACCTTACTTCTGCAATGAACGATGTCAATGACAAGTTGCAGGACGCGATCGACAAGGTTCAACAAAATCTCAACGACGCGGTGGCGGATCTTCAGTCGTCGCTCAGACAAAACAGGACGGAGATCGAGGATGAACTTTCGGCAATGAGCGATGCCTACAAGGCGGCGGACGCGATCATCCACAGCGACATTGCCGACCTGCAGGAGCGGGATAACACATTCGCCAAAAATCTTGCGGTGCTCGACTATTCGTACAAGGCGGCCGACCATGCCCTGCAAGTTGCGATCGGGCAGGTCCAAGACAACCTCGACAGCGCAGTTGCGGCCCTTCAGGCGGCGATCGCGGCCAACGAAACGGATATCGAGGATAAAGTTTCGGCGTTGGATGCGGCCTATCAAACGGCGGATACGGTCCTCCGCTCCGACATGGCTGCGGCAGACAAGGCGATCGAGGACAGCGTCGCCGCGCTCGGAACTGCAATGAACGACGCCGATGCGGCTTTGCAAAAGGCGATCGATAAGGTTCAAACCAATCTCGACAGGGCGGTAGAGGACCTTCAGGCGGCGATCGACGCTAACGAGAAGGATATCGAGGATAAAGTCCAAAAGTTGGATTCGGCCTATCAGGCGGCGGACACCCTTCTCCGCTCTGACATGGCTGCGGCGGACGAGGCCCTCGAACAGGCAATGAACGACGCCGATTCTGCCCTGCAAAAGGCGATCGATAAGGTCCAAACCAATCTCGACAATGCGGTAGAGGATCTTCAGGCGGCGATCGACGCCAACGAAACGGATATCGAGAAAAAAGTCCAAAAGTTGGATTCGGCCTACAAGGCGGCGGACACCCTTCTCCGCTCGGATATGACGGCGGCGGACGAGGATTTGGAGGCCAAGATCGCCGCTCTCGAGAAGGCAACGAACGCGGCGGATTCCGCTCTGCAGAAGGCGATCGATAAGGTCCAGACCAATCTCGACAACGCGGTGGCGGAACTTCAGGCGGCCCTCAAGGCCAACGGGACGGATATCGAGGCAAAGGTTTCGGCGTTGGATTCCGCTTACAAGGCGGCGGACGCACTCATCGACAGCGGGATCGCGGGTCTGAAGGCACAGGACAGCGCACTCGCGGAGAGCATTTCCGCACTTGATTCGGCCTACAAGGCGGCGGATGAGGCCCTTTGGGCGGGCATAAGACAGGTAGAAGGGAAACATGATGCGTTGAAAGAAGAGAGCGAGCAGATCGCTCTGACCTATATGATCGTCAATATCGCCCTCGGCGCCGTTGCGGCGGGATTGATCGTTACTCTGGTCGTGAAAGCAGTCAAGAAAAAGAATTCGCAGGAGTAAGGACATATGATGAGTGCATTATTGCTCAGTTTTTCTGAGTTTGGGGCACAGTATCTATGCACTGCCGCATTGATATTGATCTGTACTCTTTCAGGGGCGCATCTGTTTCTGACGCGTATGCGAAAGACCGATATGCCGCATGAAATATCGGAGGCGGCGGAACCGAAAGAGGAGCCTGCAGAGCCTCCCTGCGAGATGAAGGAGGAAGACCGTTCGGTTTCGGCAGAATTTGAAACACGCGAGCAGGTTTCCGCGGCGGAAGTACAGAGTTTGATCTCAGATGAGGTCGCTGTCGCCCTCATAGAAGAGGTGAAAGAAGCGGAGGAAGCGGTTCTGTCAAAGCCGAAGGGGATCGTCAATATTGATACGCTTTCGGAGAACTACGAGGCAAATGAAACGGTCACGCTGGAATCGCTGAAGGAAAAGAAACTCATCGGAAATTCGGTGAATCACGTCAAGGTACTCGCGCGCGGCATTCTCAATAAGCCTCTGACCGTAAAACTGCCCGAGTTTTCCGTCGACGCGGTGAAAATGATCCTCCTGACCGGCGGCAAAGCGATCAAATTACAGACCAAAAAATAAATGCAAAAACCCTCAACGGCTCAGCCATTGGGGGTTTTCTTTTGGATATAAAGAAACCAGCAGACCTTTAGAAAGCGTTCTGTTGGTTTCCCGCTTGATGAATGGCGCCTTAGTTACGCCAAAAAATCAACGGCGAGGCAGGCTTATTCAAAAGCCAATTTCTTTCCGTCTTGCCCCCGAAAAGAAAAATCAAGCCGCCACAGGAGATTTTATCGGCGGATCAAGATACCTTTCATAAACGCGGTTTCATTATGAGTTTTATATACAATTTCTTTTTCTTCTTCCGTACAGCCGATCAATATCTTCATTTCCGAATCGTGTTTCATCAAATCGACCGTAACCATAATGGCGTCGATTTTCGTTTCGCCGCTTCCGACCCATACATCGATCCCCGCGCCGTCCATGGAGGACGTGCCCTTCAAATATCCATAATCAACCCGATAAACAGAGTTCGGATATTTCGGATGAGCCGTCCCTTTGGGTCTATCTATCACGATTTCAGATTGATCGACCAAGTCCTCTATCGCTTTCCAAAATTCTTCATTTTTCTCAAAATTCATCTTCCGCACCTATTCTCCCTTATAAGCGATCGCGTCCACTTGGAACTGCAACATCAATGAAATCATATTTTGCGCCTTCCGTCAGCAAAATACAAATAAATATTTATAAATTTTTACTTTTTTAAGCAAAAATTCAAGTCCGCAACAGGGATTTCGTTGTTCAAAAGTCGGGGCTGTGAGAGAGGGGACTTGGTCTTGAACAAGTGAACTAAATCGTCTATTTAATTATAGACATATGATTTCAAAAATTCATTCACTTTGCTTGCGGGAATTGCATAAGATCTGCTAACGGAGCTTTGTGTTTTATCTGAAGCGGCGAAATTGACCCCGACCACTTGTAAATTAGAATTGAGAAGAGGACCGCCGCTTGAACCACCGTCTACCCATGCGGTATGCTCTATCACTTCAAAGTTAACATTGCTTAAAGAAGCTGATGTGTTTGATAGTTTAACTGTTTTATATGTATTCACGGTTCCAAACGTAATAAAATTGGGTTGTCCTTGGGGCGCCCCCAAAGAAATAACATCATCAGAAATGTTAGGATCGGAATCGATCGTCAAAATTACATTGATAGATGTTGGCTTGAAGTATAAGCAAGCTAAATCATAGGAGGCGGAGATCGCGTCATAGCCTTTTTGAGGATTTTGATAGAGATACCCTGTATATTTATTACCCAAATAATCTTCAATGGTAAATTTTTGATGACTATAGGAAGAATCTTTCTTTGCCACATGGCAATTTGTTAAAACATAATAATATCCATCTTGAGCATGAAAACAAAATCCCGACCCTTGGGATGTAGACGACGAGGTTTCTATCCCCAAAAAAGAATTATAGCTTTTATTATAAATTTTAACAATGCTATGGATCGTTTTTAGACTTATCTCATTTGTGAGATTGGCCGCATCCAACTCATATGCGGCATAGAGTGTAAAACTTTCCGTTACTGTCTTAGAGAAATCATATCTATTATTATAATTTTTATCTGTATACCACCCTGTGAACAAATAGTTTGATTTTGTCGGATCTGTCGGCGTGGGTACGGTAGTCCCCTTTTTTACAGAGATAGTATTATCTGCCTTGCCGTTGTTGTAAACAAAAGTAATGTTATAAGTAAGATCTGCTTCCGAATAGTTGTTGTCATTTGTGCTGAACAGAGAACAGCCCGCGATAAAGAATAGAGAACATAATATCGAAAGAAATAAAAATAAATCAATCCTAATCCGCTTTTTCATGATGTATATCCTTATTGAAAAATCACATGTATATCATATCACTTCAAAAAGTATATATCAAGCTTTTCGTAAAAATTTCCCCAAAAAATAAAAACATGAAATATCTCCCGTTAAAATTCACGAAAATTTGTTGGTACAATAATTTGCGTAAACAGAAAAATCAGCCCAAACCGAACGTTGTGAAATATTCTGATAAGACTGAAGCCGATAACGCGGATGTTAAGTATCCGAACACCGTTTTCCCGTAAAGAACGGCCTTGCCTTCGCAATTTAGGGCTGAATATCGTTGTTTTTGTTCAGAAATTTCTCACGTTTGCTCCTCTATGTGTTGAAAAATAAAAAAATATATGCTATAATTAGTATGAATTGCTATACCATTATGACGGAGCGGTCTTATGAACGAATTTATGAAAGCATATGTTCAAAACAAAGCAGAGGCGGAAATCGCGGCATCGAGTGTGAAAAAATTGGAAGAAGAAATTGCACGCGAAGAATGTACCGCGCACGCCGCATTTGAAAGCGTTTTCGCGGAAGGGAGCAAGTTTACAAATGGGGCGGAGTTTATTACAGCCATTCTTTATCTGTTTCCCGACCGTCTTTCCATGAACGACGGCTACCTCTGTTTTCGCAATCGCTTTGTCCGCCGTCAGGATCCCTGCTCTCCGGAAGAATTGGGGGAGAATATCCGCACTTTTTTGGCGGACGCATACAATATTCTTCGGAATAAAAACAATCTCGATTCCCAATGCGAGAAATTAGCGAATCTGCATCAAAGCATCATGCAGTTTGTGTATCACCGCGAAACTTACGAAACCGCATATCTGGATCGCGTTCTCAAAGAAAAAAGAGCGGAACTTGAAAAAGCGCGGGAGGATCTCAAAATGTTGCAAGCAAAGTCGGACGAGCTGATGGCGGCCCTGCGCTCTGCAAATACGCTGACTTCGGATTCCGCCGTCATCCATAACCGGATGAAATGTCCGACGATCTATGCGGAAAACATCGCCATTCCTTTGGGAAGATGCGATATTCCCTCAGAGGAAGGGCCTTTCCCTGTATATGCCGAATGGGATCTGCGCGCACACGGGGCCTTATGCGTCAGTGTGTCCAAAGACGACATGCAGAGCAAAGGGTTGAATCATTTTTTGAGCGGAATTTTACTGCATGTTCTCTTTTGTTATCCCGCGATCGCAAAGCGGTTATTATTGTGCGACCGAACTGCGAACGGACAAATGATCTCTTTTGCCGGGCGACTGAGCGAATTTTTGGGAGGACTTTTCCTCAATGCCCACGATTCTGTGGTCGAACAGTCCGAATCGGACGTCGGCGCCTCGCTGCTTTCCGTGAATGAAGCGATCTCCCGTCGAATCGTGCTGCTCGGAAGATCCGGCGATGCGGATATTTTTGCATATAACGCCCACAATCCCGACAACATTCAACCGCTGATTTTTGTACTGCTGAATGGCTATCCCAATGGCTATTCCCATGCCTATGAAACATTGGAAGGAGCGTTGAAAAACGGTAAAAAAGCAGGCGTTTATTTCATTTTGGTTTCGGATTCCGATTTCCGCGGAGAAGACACATGGACGAACCGCAAGTTGCCCGAGATTTCCCCCTCCGATTGCATGTGTGGGAAATTCGTATCCGGCATGAATGACAAAGGGAGCCTGTGGCTGGAGGACTTCGCCTTTGATACCGATCTTTTGAGCCCCGATCTCGACCTGTCGGAATTATTGCGCGATTTGGGAGGACAGATCGCCGAAAGTAAAGAAAATATACCGTTTCTCTCCGTCATTCCGCAAGAGGATTTTAATTCTTCGCAACGCAGGGGAGATTTTTCCCGTGTTCTCAGCGTCCCCATAGGGAAAGCGGGCTCCAAACCTCTCTTCCTCGATCTTGACTCCACCAATGACGCGCACGTCATGATCAGCGGAACGACGGGCTCAGGCAAGAGTTCCCTCTTAAACACCATCATTCTCTCGGCGTGTATGCTTTACTCTCCGCAGGAAATAGAAATCAACTTAATTTCGATTATAAAGTCCGAATTCAATATTTATTCCGAAAACGGCCTTCCGCACTTAAAAACCATCATTACGTCAGACAATGTGGTCGGAGCTAACGATATTTTGGATTATCTCTCGGACGTCATGCAAAAGCGGATGAATAAGATCGGAAGCAAGGGCGACATTACGATGTACAACGCCTCTGTGCCGCAGGAAGAAAAAATTCCCCGCTGTTTGATCATTATCGACGAGTATCAACGCCTGATCGTGGATGATAAGGCAAAAGAGAAATTGCGGGAGATCGCCCGTGTGGGCCGCTCCTGCGGTATCAGCTTGATCGTTGCGTCGCAGGTCGTACCGATAGAATTCCACAGCGCGATGACGCTTTTTCGGCACCGCTTTGAATTCAAAGGCAGTTCGATCGGAGATTTGATCCCGAGCGTTGCGCATAGGGAGATGGAATTGGAAGTTATGAGCGGGCTCTTCTTCTACGGAAAGGGAAGTGAAGCCACGCTTGCACGGCTGGCGTATGCGGGGAAGGACGCCGAACTCATTGGGAATATCAATGCGGTTAAAACGCGCTATCCCCAATACAAAATGCGGCTGACGAGCGAGATCTTACCGCTAACGGTCGGAAGCCAAAATGAGATCCCGTTTTTATCGCCGAATACGCAGAGAGATTATGACGAAAACGGCGTCTGCAAAGTTCGGCTCGGCCGCAAATATCTCACCGGTTCGCAGATAGAGTATGCGTTTAGCTATAAAAACAACTTGCTCTGTATCTGCGGAGAATATCTCTCGACAAAGGAGATCGAGGCGGCGATCATTAAAGATGTGCTGTATCTTTCCCGCAAAGAAACTTCACGCACGTTGTTTTATCTGGATCTGAATAAAAATCCGAATTGGGCGCGCCGTGCCACGGTCGTCAAAGAGCAGAGAGAGTCATGGATGCTGAATGCGGACGGACGGTTTGTGTATTACAGTTCCGCACAGCGGGAAAAAGCGTTCGACGACATTGAGGCATTGATATCCGAACGTGAACAAGACGATACGGCGTCGATCTGTCCCGTGATCGTGATGATCACCTGCGTGGATCAGATCGAAAGGGATTCCGCCGAGGAGTACCGCTTGACCGATCTTCTCGACAAGGGGAAGAACAGCAACGTGTTCTTTGCGCTTCAGTTCAACGAATTTCGGAGGGATCTCAATGACGTCTGCCGCAAGATCGACATCATCGGGGATGCGGTCATCTTGCCCGACCCTGCGGTTGAGGGAGAGAATTACTCTTCGGCCTCGCTGCTCTCCTTCCTCGAACAGACGGAAGCGGCAAACACCACCGCAAAGGAACTATGCAACACCCTGGTCAGATCCCCCCTGGATCCGAAGCTAAATCTTCTTTGCAACAACAGCGAAGTGGCATGCTTCACCCCCTATCACTATACAGATGAATTTTATAAAAAACTTTTGGAGGAATAAAATATGTTCAAATTTTGCCCTAATTGCGGAACCAAAAACGAGGGATGGAAAATCTGTCCCGAATGCGGCACACCCTTGGAGAGGACCCAAACCGAGAGCACAGGCGAAGTTTCGGGAAGCGTAGAGGGCCTGGACGCTCTTGCGCGGGCGGCGGTAGTTGAAAAGCAACGCCAAATCGAAAGGGAAGAGCGGGAGGAAGCGCTCAATCAAGTGAAGAAAATGCTCTCCGTATTTGAATACGATGAGCACGCGGACGGAACTTACACGGTCACAAAATTAAAGGACAGAACCGCGCCCGTGGTCACGGTGCCCGAGAAAGTGGTAGGCATCGCGGACGGCACATTCGAGGGGTGCGACAGGCTCCGCAGGGTCATTCTGCCCGAGGGGCTATTGGATATCGGCGCAAACGCCTTTAAGGGTTGTGTGCGGCTGATGGAAATTACCATGCCGAAGAGCTTGCTGGCGATCGATGCGGGCGCATTCCAAGGGTGCAATTCGCTGACGGAAGTTCTTCTTCCGCAGGGTGCGGATCCGTCGATCGACGCAACTGCCTTTGACGAAACTTGCGGTTGCGGGCATTCCCGGGAGGAGATCGACAAGATCCGCGCCGATCGCGAAGAGGAGGCTCGCCGCGCTGAAGAGGAGGCGCAAAAGAAACGCGAGGAAGAGGAAAAACGAAAGGCATTTTGCGCAGAATGCGACATTCAGGGCGGCGTTTTGCTTCAGTACAAGGGTAACCGCGAAATTGTCGAAATTCCGCAGGGCGTGATTGTTGCCATAGGAGAAAGAGCCTTTAAAGACTGTAGCAATTTGAAACAGGTTATAATCCCGGAAGGCGTGACGGAAATTAGGGACTGTGCCTTTGACAATACCTTTACTGCTGACTGTCCTAATTTAGAGCAAATCACGATCCCGAACGGTGTAAGGTTGATTGGAAGAGGGGCCTTTCGTGACTGTCGCAAATTGACGCAGATCATGATCCCAGATGGTGTGACGACAATTGGGAGCGATGCCTTTGTTTAACCTCGTTAGAACACCTTTGAAGCAATAGTACCACGGTTTTTCTCCTTAAATTTCAATATAGACAAGCATATTTCGGGTGCCCTTGAGTTTCGGCTCAAGTCCTTTTTTTTGTATTCCCTTATACCAATACTCGTCGATCCATACCATAGCCGTATAAATAAGAAAGCCCCGAAGGTTTTCACCTTCAGGGTTCTTATCTTCTTCGTCGTTCTGCGGTTTTGGTTTGAGGGGCGCGTCCGTATATCGAAGGATCAGTTCTATGTGGTCGCCATAGACGTAAACCTTATCGACAAGCAACTCAACCATCATCTCAGGCTCTTGCTTCACGGCTTCTTTCAGATAGGTTTCAATCGTCTTCTTATCTAACACGACTTG